>NZ_LZML01000217.1:0-198219 GCF_001665695.1 Nocardia sp. 852002-51101_SCH5132738
TCGTCGGTCCTTCCTGCCGAGCCATCAGGCTCGACTCATCGGACCGAGATCAGATCCACCGGAACACCGACAGTCCCCTGGTCCCAGCTCCGAGAGATCGAAATCCGCCATCGGCCGGCTCAATTCATGTCGTGACAACACCGCGAACCGGGAGAGGGACTTGAACGCGCCGGCAAGTTCCGGATCGTCGGCGAAGGTCAGCGTCAGCTCATACGAAGGCATCGGCTCGGCGATCGCGACCAGCGGCGCATACATGTTGCACACTACGGTTCGTTCAGTGCCCGAATAGGCGATGGTGCACCGAAAGAAGTTGCCGAACAGGCTAGTCGAAGGCGGAGGGGAGACGACCCCTCCGGCTATTCGTGCCACTGCGTAGCAAACATTGCGGAACTCGCTCTCGTCCAACCGGTCCAACGGTGGTTCTCCGAGATGCCGGAAGCCGGTTATTCCACGAGGTAGGCGCATCAGAACAGTCTTGCGTATATGTTACGTCGGCCTGAGCCATGGCTGCTATCTCCGAACCAGAGGAAGTGTGGCGGCCTCGGCGGTGTAGCGTTTGCCTCCGCCCAGTGGCACCAAGATAAGCGCTGGCCTGGCGGATGCCCTCTGTGCAATTCCGCACCATCATCCAGAGGGAGTGCGGTTCGGGGCTATGCCCGAACACTGAGCCGTCAGGATGGCTGGTTACGGAACTCGTCCCAGTGGAGGCGTAACCACTTCTTCTGCTTCTTGTCTGGTTCGATTGCGAATCCTCGGCCGTGGAGTTCGGAGTAGATCGAAAACTGTCGGAGTTCGAAACTGACGTCGATTCGACTGTCTCCGTTGACCGCGATCAAGCCGCGATCGAACAGCGTGTGAAGGTCTCTGCGGAGTAGGAGGCCGCCGTGAGGGTCATGGTGCCCAACATGGGCGTAGCTGTACAGGTGGCAGGCGTCCAACGCTGGTTCGGGTAATGGTCCAGAGAACGCGCAGACGGAGCCGAATCGGCGTAACAGTTCGGCGCGAAACCCTGTTTGACCGAGACGCACTCGCACTGGCCGAATCGTGTGGCCACCGCGCAGTTGCGTCGCAGTGGCCTCCAGCGGCACCAGTGGATTACCGAAGTCGGACGAGAGCCGCACTGCCGTGAGAAAATGGGACCACTGCAGTTCGCGAAAGCTGTTCTGAGACTTCGGCTTGACGCAAAGCGCACGCAGCTCGTCGGCGCGCAGGGATCCAGGCAGGGGAACCCAACTTTGGCCATGATTGGAACGGAACGTCTCGACCTCGACAGTTTCGATCACGGGGTTGTCGAAGGTGTCCTTGCAGTCGTAGCAGCGATAGACCGGAGTCAGTGTGGTGCGACGCTCCAGATTGGTCTTTCCGCATGTTCTACAACGCGAGATATCCTTTGTGCCGCGACCGCGCTCGATAGATTCGATTACCGAAATTCCGAGCAGCTCGGACTCATCCCACAACGCGATGATGTCGCCGACTTTGACGCGCTGGTGGTTGGGAACGCGGTTGTCCCAGCTGTAGTGGTTGGCCGCATCGTCGTCGTAGCGGGTGTCGGCGCCAAGACGACGGTAGTCCTGCTTCAACAGCGCGAGCCACGCTCGTCGGCCGGCTTGCTCGTCTAGTTCGGACAAACTCCCAGTACCTCTGGCGCAACCGAAGCGTCTCCCGTTTGAAACGCACCTAATTCGTACTGGTCAATCGTACATTGGGGCGCAGGCGGTAGGGCGACGAAACGCCGTGTCAGGGGTACGCGCCCAAGAACCCACGGCGTCCAAGAGGTGTTGCTTTTCGGTGTCCGGCTGCTGCTGCGCGACAAGCGAATTGCCGATACGGCAGCTGTCAGACCTGTCGTATGAGCACATCGAACTTGGGGGCATCGGGCCACGTCGGGCGGAGAGTGCCGATTCGGGACCAGCCCCACCTTGCATATGTGCGGTAGGCGCGCTCGTTGTCCGGTCGGACCAGCAGGGTCGCGCGCTGTTCGGGCCTGCCGCTGAGCAATTCGTCGTGTAGTGCGCGTGCGACTCCTCGGCCCGTGAACTTCTTGCGCACCATGATCTCGCTGAGCGCGAAGGTGCGGTCGCCGCTCTCTGCGGTGAAGGGGGCCAGGTCGCCCGCGTCGAGCTCGAGTCCGGACCACCATCGAGTGTCCGGGCCGAGCGGCCAGCCCCATGCTTGTCCTGCCGGCTCGTCGCCGATTCGGGCGATGACCAACTCGAAGCCCCGGCCTCGGCTCGGGTCGGTGTAGGTGTCGAAGCGGTGCATGAATGCTTCGGGCGCTTCGAATTCCTCGCCGGATTCGATGGCGTCGATGTAGGAATCTCGGAAGATCTGCTCGACTTGGTCTCGGACCGCTCGTGCTTCGGCGGCCGTGTAGTGCTGGAAAGTCAGGCCGTCGATCGAAGGTGGGGCGACACTCATGAGACGCCTATCGCTCGGCGCTGGAGGTTGTCGTAGCGCCTGGCGAATTCGTCATCGGGGATGCTGTCTGTGATCGCGCGGACCGGGGCCAGCAGTCGTAGGGTGCGGGTGGAGGATACGGTGCTCTCCAGTTCGGTCAGGACGGAAAGGCCGTGGGCCACGGCATTGTTGATGTCGCCCGTCCTGCCGAGTGCTGCGGCCAAACCCGCGCGGTAATTGGCGCGGTTGCGGATTCCGGTCTCCGCTGTGTCTTCGTCGGCGACCAGCAGGGCCAGTGCCTTCTCGGGCTCGCCGAGGTCGCCCAGCCCGCGGGATTCTTGTGACCGAATCTCGCTCGCGTTCACGAATCGTAGCCATCGCGGGCACTCGGAAAGCGGTTCGTGGGCGATGGCGGCGTCCAGTTCGCGCCACGCGGTCGCAACTGCACGATCGAATGCCACCCTGTCGCGCAGGATTGCGTGGGCCAATGCTTCGCGGATCGCGATCAGGGCATGGATTCGGCCGGGCGGTCGGCCACGGGTGAGTTGGCGTGCGCGCTCCAAATGGGCGAGTGCACGGTGCGGGCTGCCATCCCCGGTTCGGCTGAGTGCTATCGATTGATGTGCGGCGTTCAGGCATACGTGGACTGTCAGATCGTTGTCACCGGCCTGATTGGCCAGCGCGAACGCGTCGGCGCAGCACTGGCGAGCGAGTGGGTGGAGGTCGGCGTCATAGGCCATCCAACCGGTGATCGTTGCCAATTCGCCGGCGGCACTCATGAACAGGCATCCAGCCCGATCGGAGAAGGCGCCGGTTTCGAGCAGCCGCTTGGCGATCGCGAGGTCTCCGAGGCCGGTCATCACAAGAGGGGTGCCGCCGACTGCCTGCTCGCGCCGAGCGAGTTCAGTCACGCGTTCGGCCAACCGGCGGGCGTCGCCTACCCCCACAGTGTGGGAAAAGCGTGGCGCGTCGGCGGCTGCCGTCAGGGCAGCGACACCCATGAACACTCCGAATTCGCGCCGCTTCACCTCGTCCTCGATTCCGTAGGTGCTCAGCTCCTCGTGCTCACCCAGGTTATCGGTTGTGCAGGTCGGAATCTCGGTGTCGCGAACACGATGCGGGAGTTCGTCAGGTGCGACGGCGACGGTGAAGCGATCCTGTTGCTCATCGGTGAGCCGAGACAACTCCACGTCCAGCGCTGCGGCCGAATCGCCGCGCACCGGACGCTCATGAGTTGCCCTCTCCCACTTGCGAATGGTCGGCGGTTGAAACCCCAGTCGTTCCGCGAACTGTTCCTGCGTAAGTCGAAGTGCGACCGTGCGAAGTGCACGTACCTCCGCGCCGGTCCATGTGCTGACGATCATCATTGCCCCCGATCGACACCCTCAACGGCCAGTAGCGGAAGCGTATTACTTCGGTGCGGTTCCATGCCTTCGGTTTGCGTCGTTTCTCCGTGAAGCTCGAATCGGCCCCGCCGCCGGGTCGATGTCCGGATATCTGTGACGCCATCCACAACCGGCGGTGATCCTCGGCGGCGGGTGCTTGCCAACGAAAACCGAAGGAGCCGAATGTATCTCATTGTGACCATGGGGAGGTCGGTATGACGCTTCCTACCGCTTATGTCGCGTCGGGTGAACTGCCGAAGGGGCCGCCTCGCGCTCTCGGCTATATCGACCGGACCTTGCCGGGGTGGCCGGCGAATGAGCAGCTGGTGCTCGCGCATGCGGTGAAGTTGGGGTACGCGTTGGTGCGGGTGGTGTTTCGGACGGCTGGGGATATCGATGATCCGATCATGCGGCTGCTCGATCGGATAGGTGGGTACAACGTGGCGGCGGTTGTGGTTCCGAGCGTGGAGCATCTCGGGGAGCGGCTCCGAATTGTCTGCGCCGCATGTGATGTGGAGGTGGTTGAGCCGGAGGTTACCTATGCGCGGGCGCGCCCCACTATTCCTTCGGAGCCGGCTTCGCGTGATCCGAGGGGCGAGTCGGGTGATTGAGATGTCTGGTGGGGCGTTGGTCACATCGGTGGTGACGGTTGTCGGTGTGGCGGCATTGGCGGTGGCCGGAGTTTCCTGTGCTTGGCCGGATATCGGGGGCGATCAGCGGTTCGGCGAAAGCGCACATCCTGCTGTGAAAGCTGTTGTACGCCCCAATATTCTGTGGTTCTCGTTGACGCACGCCGCCCGGTCATCGGCGCCGACAGTGGTGGAGGCGCACGAGGATATGCAGCTGCACTTGGAATGTGATCCCGGCTTGTGCGCCGTGAAGGCGGTAGCGATGAGGACTCTCGTGGCCGCCGGGCGGGTGCGGCCGGACCGATCCCGGCGGCTGTGAGAGTCGGCGGCCTGCTTCGCGCACGGCGGTGCGCCCGGCCGGTGGTCGGGTGTCAGGCCGCGCTGGTGTCGGGTGGACGTGAAAGCGACTGCAACCAGCGCTCGTGCTGTTCGCGCTCGCGTTGTCGGCGTTGTAGTCGTTCCCGTTCGTCGCGTAGGTGGATGCGCGTGAGTATCGCGGCTAGGAGTTCGTCGGGGTGGTGGCGGTGGTTGATGCGGGGTGTCCGACTGGGGTCGATGTGTTCGGGCGCGATCCAGGCGGTCCGGCCGGGGAACGGGGAAAGCTCGTTCTGTGCAACGGTTTTCCAGCCGCCGGGTCCGTCGTGGATCAGGGCGTGGCAGGCGTCGCAGGCTAGGACGAGGTTGGTGATATCGGTGGGGCCGCCTTTGGCGTAGTCGCGGATGTGGTGGGCGGCGCAGAGGCTGGCGGGGGCGTCGCAGCCGGGGCGGGAGCAGCCGCGCAGGGCGGCGATCAGCGCCAGGCGTTGGGTCGGGGAGGCGAGTCGTTTCATGCGGCCGAGGTGCAGGGGGAGTCCGGCGTGGTCGAAGATCGCCAGGTAGGGGCGGGATCGTTCGGCCAGTCGCAGCGCCTCGCGGATCGGCACGCCGCCGCCGGTGGCTGTGGTCGCGGAGCCCGAATCCTTCTCCAGATCTTCGAGTTTCATCGTCAGCACGGTGGTCACCGGCATGCCGCGGTGGCGGCCGAGGTCTTCGGCGATCAGGCCGGAGCGCAGGATCGCGGTGAGTGCGTCGTGGTTGCGTTGGGCGGCGCTGCGGTGATCGGATCGCGCTGCCTCGGCAAGCATCGCCGGGTCGGCGGTGTCGATCTCGACGGCGGGGCTGTTCGGGTCCTCCGGGTTGCAGACGCCGGGGCGTGCGTACTTGGCCAGCAGTGGGTCCAGTAGGGCACGCAGCACCGGGTCGATGTCGCCGCGCACGGGGGACATGCCGTCGGGGCGTTGCCGGCCCACGACGATGCCTCGCATTCGTGCGCGGTCGTGGTCGGTGGTGAGGCGGCCGTCGGGGTCCAGGTGGGCCAGGATTCGGTCGCCGACCTTGCCGATGTCGTCCGGCGAGCCGGATCGCGCGAACTCCGCCAACAGGTGTTCTGCGGCTTCGCGATCCGCGTCGGCTACGCCTCGGGGCACTCGGTTCATGACCTGCGCGATCCCGCGCACGTGATCGGCGGAGACCTCACCGTGTGCCAAAGCTGCTGCGGTGCACGGCAATTGCGGGTCTCGCACCTGGCCGTCGAGATCGTGGAAGGTTCCTACCCAGCGCACCGCGTTGACGCGGCTGCCGGCGTCGGCGCTGGATATCCGTAGCGTCTCCATCAGGAACCGCTTCACCGTCTTCGCGCCGGTCCGGGACGGCAGGGATCGCTCGTCGGCTTCGATCAGCAGGCGATGGTGCATCGCTGCCAGTCGGCGCGTGCAACTCTCCACATCCCGCATCGCCTGTATCAGTTGTTCATCCGACAGCGGTATCAGTGCTTGTTCGGACAGCTGGGAAACCACAGCGAGCAGCGGTCTCGCGACCTGCTCGACGTCCTCCCCGGCGTTCGAATACATGTTCGAATTCTATCAAGAAGGGGTGGGGTGTGCACCCCTTCGGTCTGTGTGGATTTCGGAACACATTCTGAACAAGTGACCGAAAGGGCTTGTGTCGCAGATGGATTCACACACGAAAAGGCGCAAGAGCTCGAAGTCATCGACAACGCTCAGTGACCCCAACCCACGTCTCAGAGCGGAATAACCCGGCAGTCGTTGCCGCATTCGCCCTCGGCAGCCACCTGCCCGGGTGCGGCGACGCGGTGCAGGATCGCCCGCGTGGGCGCGATGACGAGCTGGTCGTCTTCCAGCGTGCCGAGACCGTCGACGATCAACGAGTAGCCCGTCGGTTCTCGCGGCGCCCACACCAGGCTGACCGCCGGGCGGGCCGCGACGTTGTTCCGGGTATGGCTGCCGGGCGCGGCCACGTGCAGTCGGCCGGAGTGTGGAACCGGATGCGCCGGCACGACGCGGGGAAGAGAATTGTCGCCGATGGTGATGAGGTGGGCGAGGTCGTAGTCGGCGATCACCCGCGCGAGCTCATCCGTTTTCACCTCGGGATTCATGTATCGAGCGTACTGCGGGAACGGGCGGCGAACCGCTCGGTGAAGCGGGCCAAGCCTTCACGCGAGCTGCGTCAACAGCACTACCCCGAGCGTGCACATCGTCCCCGCCACGAAGACGTCGAGCACTCGCCACGCGGCGGGTAGCGACAGCACCGGCGCGAGGAGCCGAGCCCCGTAGCCGAGCCCGGCGAACCACACTCCGCTCGCGACCATCGCGCCGACACCGAAGGCCCACCGCAACGATCCGTGCCCGGCGGCGACCGAGCCGAGCAGCAGCACGGTGTCCAGATAGACGTGCGGGTTGAGCCAGGTCATCGCCAGGCAGACCAGGATCGCGGTGCGGAGGGATGCGGTGGCATCGCCGGTGGTCGCGAGGGCGGCGGTGGCGGGGCGCAGTGCGCGGCGGGCCGCGGGAGCGCCGCAGGCGATCAGGAAGCATCCGCCGGCGAGTCCGGCGACGGTCAGTGCTGCCGGATACGCGCTGACCAGCGCACCGAGACCGCCGACACCGCACACGATCAGAATGGCGTCGGAGACGACGCAGATGACGACCACGGCCGCCACGGCTTGCCTGCGTACACCCTGGCGCAGGACGAACGCGTTCTGCGCGCCGATGGCGACGATCAGGGATAAGCCGGCACCGAATCCGGCGAGGGCCGCCGAGAAGATACCGCTGTTCACGCAGCCGACGGTATGGGTGTTGACGTAATCAGTACAGCTAAAGGTTCTTAACTATCATTAGCAACCGTGATGTCCGAACTTCCGGTAGATCAGGTCCGCACACTGCTCGCCGTCGTGGACGAAGGCACATTCGATGCCGCCGCGGCCGCGATGCATCTGACGCCCTCGGCGGTGAGTCAGCGGATCAAGGCGCTCGAACAGCGAACCGGCCGCGTGCTGCTGATGCGCACGAAACCGGTGCGGCCCACCGAATCCGGCCAGGCGGTCGTGCGTTTCGCGCGGCAACTGGCCGCCTTGCAGGACGCGGCGCAGCGAGAGTTGGGGATCGCCGGAGATGCCGAGTCCACCACGCTGTCCATCGCGGTCAACGCCGATTCACTGGCGACCTGGTTCCTGCCAGCCCTGTCGCAGGTGCCGCAGGATCCGCCGGTCTGCTTCGATCTGCATCGCGAGGACGAATCCCACACCGCCGCACTGCTGCGGGAGGGCACGGTGATGGCGGCGGTGACATCGCTGGCCGAACCGGTGACCGGATGTACGGCACGGCTCTTGGGTCTGGCGCGGTACCTGCCGGTCGCGAGCCCGGAATTCGTCGAGCGTCATTTCGCGGCAGGGCCTCTGGAGCAGCGGCTTCCCGAGGCGCCGGTCATCGTTTTCGATCGCCGGGACGAGTTGCAGGATCGCTACGTCCGCACCGTCACCTCCGGCAAGGCGGGTGCGAGCCGGCTCCGGCATTACGTACCCACCTCGGAAGGCTTTCGCGACACCATCGTCGCGGGGCTCGGGTGGGGATTGGTCCCCGAAACGCACGCCGACCCACTGCTGCGTGCGGGCGCTTTACGGAATTTCGCACCGGAGCAGTGGGTCGATGTGCCGCTCTACTGGCAGCAGTGGAAGTTGGACGTGCCGGCCCTCGCGCTGGTCGCGCAGACGATCGGCATGGCGGCGGCCGACTATCTTCGACAGTGAAAAGAATTCACCCGCAGTGGTTTCCGTGTTGGAATCCGAGCCCGTGCGGCTTCGTCAGTCGATCAGCTGCGGTGCCACCGTCCGCGAGCCGTCCGCGGCGAGAACGGCTTTCGGCGATGCCGAGGTGAGCAACGCGATCCCGACCGCGAGCAACCAGATGATCGTGAACCCGGAAACCGTTGCGGTAGTGCCCCATCCGTTCGCGGCGTAGAAGTTCACCGGAGAGTTCCCGAAGAACATCGACGGTGCGAACGCCACGTTCACCACTGCTAGGACCGCGGCCGACCGCCCCGCCCACGCGGGCAGAATCCGCGTGCGCAGAATCGTGACAGCGGCCGTGGTCATGAACAGGGCGGTCAGGAGCCGGCTGACCGTTCCGTACAGCACATAGGTGCCGGACACGGTGACGGTGGGATCGATCGGTTCGGTTGCCTGGATCGTGGCGCCGATCTCGAGGCCCATGGAGACGAAAGCGACTGTGGCCCAGATCAAACCGGCGGTCGAGGCCAGTGAGCCGAGCCATTCGTAGCGGCGATCGGCGGCCTTCACCAGGTGCCCGAAGGTGGACATGAACACCACCACGCCGAGGAGTCCGACGAGGCCGATCAGGCCGCGGGTCAGGATGTTCCAGTCCGGGGGCGGGCCCTCGTAGACGAAGTAGAGCGGCAGTTCGACGAGCATGAGCGCGGCGCCGCAGACAGCGGCGATACCCGCCGTGCGGCGGAGGGTTTCGGTGTGCACGGAGCGTCCTTCCGATCGGCGGCAATAGTAAGTATATGGCTTATACTATATCGACCATACTAAACTCCGGAAGGATGATTATTCGACGACGGGATGCGCGCTGATGACCGATCGGGAGGTGCCCGACCATCTGGCCCGGCTGTGGCGGCTGCCGGTGGACACCAAGCTCGGCCGTCCGGCCGCACTCGATGTGGACCGGGTGGTGGCGACGGCGATCCAACTGGTCGACCGAGACGGTCTCGCCGCCGCGACGCTGCCGAAAATCGCTGCGGCTCTCGGTGTTACGCCGATGTCGCTCTACCGCCACATCGGATCGAAGGACGAACTGCTGGGCTTGATGTCCGATGCCGGAATGGGTGCGCCACCCGAATTGCCCAGCGGCTCATGGCGTTCGATGCTGCGCGCCTGGGCGTTCGCTCAACTCGAGCGGCACCGCGCCCGTCCCTGGCTCACCGAACTGCCGATCACCGGACCGCCGAGTGGACCGAACACTGTGGCCTGGATGGACGCCGGGCTGTGCGCACTGCGCGACACCACGCTGGACTGGCCGGCGAAGGTCGGGGCCATCATGGTGGTCAGCGGATACGTCCGCGAGGCGTTCGTCACCGCGCGCCAACTCGAACACGCCATGGCGGCAGCCGATCTCGACCCGGCCGGCGCCCTGCACGACTACAGCCGCAATCTGCGCGCACTGGTGGATCGAGAGCGGCTGCCCGATATGGCCGCACTGCTGGACTCGGGACTGTTCGACGCCATCCAGCCCGCCGAGGCCGACCCCGCCTCCGAGTTCACTTTCGGTCTCGACCTGGTCCTCGACGGCGTGGCGGCGACGATCGCCGCGAACAGCCGGTAACGGCGAACGGCCCGGCACCGTGCAGGTGCCGGGCCGCGAATCAGCTGCCGATCAGCTGCTGCCGAACCACCCCGGCGGAACGACCTGACGGAAACCGTTCCAGCCGTTGCCGTGCCGGTCCCACGGGTTGCAGTCGTCGCCGCGGTGGTGGCGGTCCCAATCGCCGCGGCGGTCCCAGTCGCCACGGTCCCGGCCGTCCCACGGGCCGTGCCCGCGACCCGGATGTGCGATCTCGGTGGCCGCCGGGGCGCTCACGACCTCGGCCTGGGCCGGAATGGCAAGCGCGGCAAGCGGCGCGGCCACGATGGCGCCGGCAACGGCGATGCGCGCCGCCGTGCGCTTGGTGCGATGTTCGGTTCTGGCAATCACGGTGAATCCTTCCAATCAGTTACACCGCACGCAGTCTCTCGCAAATCGGACACCGCGTCACGGGTGGTGGCACGAGGTTCAGGGCGGAATCGGCCGCGAGGATGACGGGGACTCAGGGTTGACCCTCAGTCCTGCGATTCAGCTGCTGCCGAACCACCCCGGCGGGTAAACGGGCCTATACCAGGAGTAGTACGGCCGATACCACGAATTCCAGCCGTACAGATAGTCCAGCGGTATCGGATCGAACGGTGTCACCTCCGGGTAGTACCAGCCGACCGAACTCGGCTCGCTCACCGGCGCCTGCGCCGAACCCTGCCCGGCGGTCGCGGTGACCATGCCGATCAGAATCAAGCCCGCTATCGCCGTCCTCGCCAGGATTCGGCGTACCCGGACGGACGTGGCAGTCGCGAACACGACCAGCCCCTTTCAACTCGCTTGTCCCGCAACCCTCGCCGATTTCGGCGCGAACGTCACGGCCGCGATACGCCCAGGGCTGAGAAGAGACTCAGCTCACATCACGCGCCCCGCCGTCCGGATTCGCGCGGTCGATGTGCCAGCTGCGGATCCGCCGCGGATGAATGCGAATGATGGTGTGCGCGAACCAGTCCGGCGCCACCGGAGGCGTCTCCACATCGAGGATCTCGCCGACGCCACGGATCTCCATTCCACGCCCCCAGCCGGGCTTCACCTCGGCCGGATCGTCCGGCGTCATATCGTCGACGACCAGGCTCACATTCGGATTACCCCGCACATTGCGGTAGCGCTGCGCGCTCGGACTCGGCCCGCCGATATCGATCGTGCCGTCGTCGTTCACCCGAAATCCCACCGGAACCAGCTGTGGCCGCCCGTCCGCCGTCACAGTGCCCAGCCGGCCCAGCGACTGGGAGGTCAGATAGGTGCGTTCGGCCGCGGTGAAAGTCATGCCGCCACGTTAAGAGCTCGAGTGTGGTTGAGGTCAAGTGGTCCGCGGGCTCGGCTGGTCGGCCGCTTTCGTGAGGTGGAAGTGGGTGACGTTGTCGCCCTGGCGGGCGGGGGACGCGGTGTAGCCGGGAAGGCTGCCGAGGCCGTCGTAGAGGCGTTCGCCGGCGCCGAGGAGAGTGGGGACGAGAGCCAGGTGGAGGTCGTCGACGAGTCCGGCCCGCAGGAAGCGGCGAACGGTCGCGGCTCCGCCGCCGAGGCGGACGTCCTTGCCTCCGGCGGCGGAGAAGGCTCGTGCCAGCACGTTTTCGGGGGTGTCGTCGACGAAGTGGAAGGTGGTGCCGCCGTCCATCTCGAGCGCCGGGCGCGGGTGGTGGGTGAGGACGAAGACCGGGTGGTGGTAGGGCGGGTTGGCGCCCCACCAGCCGGTCCAGGAATCATCGGGCCATTCCCCGCGAACGGGCCCGAACATGTTGCGGCCCATGATGGTCGCGCCGACATTCGCTTCACCGGCGGCGAGCTGTTCGTCGTCGATTCCGGTGCTGCCGCCGTCCTGGCCGATCATCCGCCGGCCGGTGCGGGTGACGAAAACCCATTCGTGCAGGCGTTCGCCGCCGACGCCGAGCGGATGATCCGGACCTTGGTCGGGACCCGCGACGTACCCGTCCAGTGAGATCGAGAGATTGTGGACACGAAGACGGGGCATGGCGGGTCCTCTCGCGAAGTGCTTGCTGATTGCAATTGCTCTGCACTCTACCGCCGGTGCTTGTCAGCTGCAATCAGTTGTCAGGCCGTGTGCAGGCCCGCCGACCACGCGAATGCGGTCAGCGTGGGGTCGAGTGGCGCTGCGGTGAGCCGATTGCCCAGTGTGGACAGCGTGTAGGTGCCGATCCCCAGCACCACCTCGAGGGCCTGTTCGGTGGTGTAGCCGTGGAAAGGAAATCGCTCGCTCGTTCGGCGGGGACGTTGCCGGCGGTTTCGACGACGGTGAGGGTGAACTCCTGGAGTGCGGCCAAGCGGGGATCGGGGAGGGGTCGCTGTTCGCGCAGCGCGGTGATCAGTTCCGGGTCGGCGCCGATCTCGGTCAGCTTCGCGGTGTGCATGGCGACGCACAGGTGACATTCGTTGCGCGTGGCCATCGTCATCACCAGCACCTCGCGCGACAGTTGGTCGAGGGTGCTGCCTTCGAAGAGCGCGTTGAGTTTCATGAAGCCGTCGAGCAGTCGTGGCGACGTCGCCATTTTCCCCACCGCGGCGGGGAGGTAGCCGAAGTGCGCGGCGGTCGCGGTCATCGTGCGACGGGCCTCGGCGGGCGCGGAGTCGAGGGTGTGGGTGGGGAAGTGCATGCGTCGATCCGTTCGAGTTAGACAACCAAGTTGCCTAAACAGTAAACCGGGTTGTCGAATTGAGCAAGCCTGGACGGCCGCCGGGGCGGAGCCGGTCAGCTCCCGAACCACCCCGCGACGTCGAGCCGGAACGATTCCGGCGGGACCATCGTGCGCAACGCGGCCTCCATATCGCGCACGCGCTGGGCGCCCAGTTCGTGCACCCAGCGGCGTCGCAACCGCTCGAAGATCTCGGCCGACTGCCGCAGCGCGTCGATTCCGCGCGGGGTCAGGCAGACGATCTTGCACCGGGCGTCGTCGGGATCCTCGACACGTTCGGCATAGCCCAGCGCGGTCAGCTTCTCGACCGTCTTGCCCGCCGCCTGCTTGGAGACGCCCAGCTTGCGGCCGATATCGCTGGCCGTCGCCCCCTGCACTCCGATCGCCTGCATCGCGAATCCGTGGGCCGGGCGCATATCGGGATGCCCCCGCTCCGCCAGCTCGGCATGCAATTCGTCGATGAGCGAGCGGAACCCGGCGAACAGCAGTAGCGGCAGCTCGAACCCGGGGCTGTCGACCGGGGCCCTCCCGCGTTTTCCGACAACCATGTTGACGAGGGTAGTCGCCGTGAGGGAGGCCGACGCGAGGCGCCACCCGTGGGCGCGTGTCACCGGTCGCGGCCGGTCCGGTGGTGTTCAATACACCTGGAGTGCTCCGGAACGAGTGCCCGCGTTGTTCTGCCGAATGCCCGGAGGCGCGATGACCACACGGCCACACCGGATTCCCGCCTGTCCTCCCGCGCCGCGACATGCTCGGGGCCTCGCACGCCGGCTCGCGCCAGTGCTGGCTCTCACCGCGATCCTCGCGGCGTGCAGTGGACCTGGCGCCGATGTCTCCGAATCACACGCTCCCGCAACGGTTTCGACGGCTCCACTGAGCTCGGTCGCCGTGGTCACGCACGGCAGCCCCGGCGACGCGTTCTGGAATGTGGTGAAGAACGGCGCCGAGGCGGCCGGTAAGGATCTGGGCATCCGGGTCGAATACAACTCCTCGGGGGATCCGGGGGAGCAGGCCAAGCTGGTGGACAACGCGGTGGCCCAGCATGTGGACGGATTGGTGGTGTCGATGGCCAATCCGCAGGCGCTGCGCCCGTCCGTCGAGCACGCCGTCGCGGCGGGAATTCCGGTCGTCACGATCAACTCCGGCGAAGCCGAGAGCGCGGCTGCCGGTGCGATCGGGCATGTCGGCCAGAGTGAGCGACAGGCGGGAACGGCCGCCGGCAAACGCCTGCGTGAGGCCGGCCGGGCCAGGATGCTCTGCGTCATCCACGAGGCCGGCAATATCGGCGCCAACGACCGCTGCGCCGGCGCGATCGACGGATTCGGCGGAAATGCCACCACCTTGCAGGTCGACATCAACAACCCGGCCGATGCGCAGTCGCGGATCAAGGGAGCGTTGGAGGCCGACCACGCGATCGACGCGGTGCTGACCCTCAATTCGCAGATAGCCGCCCGCGCGGTCGACGGGGTGCGTGAATCCCATTCCCGCGCCGCCGTCGCCACCTTCGACCTGAATTCCGATGTGGTGAGCGCGATCCGGGCCGGCACCCTGCTGTTCGCGGTCGACCAGCAGCAGTACGAACAGGGATATCTGCCGGTCGTGATGCTGCAGCTGTATCGGCGCAATCTCAACACCGTCGGTGGCGGGATGCCGGTGCAGACCGGACCCGCCTTCGTGGACAAGACCAACGTCGACGCCATCGCCGCCCTCGTGGCACAAGGCACGCGCTGAGCAGGGAGCTGTCATGACCGACACCGCAACGGTTTCCGAAGCCACCGCCCCCGCCGCGATCCGGCCGTCGCTGCTGAACCGGCTGATCGTCCGCCCCGAAATCGGCGCCGGTCTGGGCGCGCTGGTGGTATTCGTTTTCTTCGCCGTGATCACCGACCGGTTCCTCAGCCCTCTCGGGGTGGCCACCTGGCTCGACGACGCCTCGACGCTCGGCATCATGGCCGTCGCGGTGGCACTGCTGATGATCGGCGGCGAATTCGATCTCTCCGCCGGGGTGATGACCGCGTCGACGGCCTTGGTGACCGCCATGCTCGCGGTACACGCCGGATGGAATGTCTGGCTCGCGCTGGGTGTTTCGCTGCTCTTCGCGCTCGCGGTCGGCGCGCTGAACGGGTGGGTGGTGATGCGCACCGGCCTGCCCAGTTTCATCGTCACACTGGGTACTTTCCTGGCTCTGCAGGGCCTCAACCTCGGCGTGACACGGTTGGTCACAGGGACCGTGCAGGTGTCGGGCATCCGTTCGGTGCCCGGATACGCCTCGGCCGGTTGGGTTTTCGCCGCGACGACGAATCTCGGTGACGCCCGCATCCAAGCGTCGGTGCTGTGGTGGATCGCCGTCACCGCGGTGGCGACGCTGGTGCTGGTGCGCACCCGCTTCGGCAACTGGATCTACGCGGTCGGCGGTTCGCTGCCCAGCGCTCGTGCCGTCGGTGTCCCGGCGGCGCGGACCAAGATCCTGCTGTTCATGGGCACCGCCTTCGCGGGCTGGATCGTCGGCTCCTGCAATCTGCTGCGGTTCGCGAGTGTGCAGGCGAACCAGGGCGTGGGACTGGAATTCCAGTACATCATCGCCGCGGTCGTCGGCGGCTGCCTGCTCACCGGCGGATTCGGATCGGTGCTGGGCGCGGCCATCGGCGCGCTGATCTTCGGCATGGCCCGGCAGGGAATCGTGTTCGCGCGCTGGGACAGCGACTGGTTCATGCTCTTCCTCGGGGTGCTGCTGCTCGCCGCGGTTCTGGTCAACGACGCCTTCGCCAAGCGCGCGGAAAGGTTGCGCCGATGACTCCTCAGCACACGGCGGCGCAGACCACAGCCGCGCCGCTGATCGAGACGGTGAACATCGGGAAGAGCTACGGCGGCGTCGTCGCCCTGTCGGATATCTCGATGGTCGTTCGCGCCGGGGAGGTCACCTGCGTCCTCGGCGACAACGGCGCCGGGAAGTCGACCCTGATCAAAATCCTCGCCGGCGTTCATCGCCACGATGCCGGTGAGCTGCGCATCGACGGTGAGCCGACCCGGTTCTCCTCGCCACGCGAGGCGTTGGACCGCGGTATCGCCACCGTCTACCAGGACCTGGCGGTCGTACCGCTGATGAGTGTGTGGCGCAATTTCGTCCTCGGCTCGGAACCGACCCGCGGCGCCGGGCCCCTT
This sequence comes from Nocardia sp. 852002-51101_SCH5132738, assembly GCF_001665695.1. Taxonomy (NCBI): domain Bacteria; kingdom Bacillati; phylum Actinomycetota; class Actinomycetes; order Mycobacteriales; family Nocardiaceae; genus Nocardia; species Nocardia sp. 852002-51101_SCH5132738. The sequence goes on from NZ_LZML01000217.1 coordinate 15,924, forward strand.
CGCCTGCTGGATCGAGCGACCGCGCGCGAGATCACGCGAACCGCGTTGTCGGACATGGGAATCGAGATTCGCGATCTCGAGCAGCCGGTCGGCACGCTGTCGGGCGGGCAGCGGCAGTGTGTGGCGATCGCCCGTGCGGTGCATTACGGCGCGAAGGTCCTCATCCTCGACGAACCGACCGCCGCGCTCGGCGTCAAACAGTCCGGCGTGGTGCTGCGATATGTCGCGCAGGCCCGTGATCGCGGCCTCGGAGTCGTGCTGATCACGCACAATCCGCATCACGCCTATCCGGTCGGCGACCGATTCCTGCTGCTGCGGCGCGGCCGCGCACTCGGCGGCTACGACAAGTCGCAGATCGACCTGCCGGAGCTGACCCGGCAGATGGCCGGCGGCGCGGAACTGGAAGCGCTGCAACATGAATTGCGTCGTCCGCTGCCGGAGTGAGCGGCGGTCGGCGTGGCGGGCGCGAGCGCTGGACTGTCGGTGGGGGTCCGGTTACCCTCTGCCTGGCCCGACGTCGAGAAGTAAGTGAGAAGCGTAGTTGCACGGCACGGTGAAGTGGTTCGACAGTGAGAAAGGCTTCGGTTTCATAATCCCGGATGCCGACGGGGCGGAAGTTTTCGTCGAATACACCGAGGTTCACGGCGACGGTTTCCGGCGATTGGTGCAGGGCCAGCGCGTCGAGTTCGACGTACGCCACACCAAGGCGGGCCCGGAAGCCGAGGGCGTCCGAATCGAGCCGATGCGCCGACTGTGGCCCGACCCACACGAACTGTGACCTGTCGGGCAGATCACTATTCCCGAAAACGAGTTAACGCGCCTTTCTGAGCCCTCGATATGTTGATCGTCAGTTTGTACGACTGAATTGAAACAACGAAGAGGTATTTATGATCCCCGTTATCATCGACACCGGTAGTGCTGCTGTGAACGGCCTGTTCGACACCCTGGGCGCCGCCTTCCACGGCCTGGTCAACACCCTGTGGACCGGCTCTTTCGGTGGCTGATCACTGATTTCGGTCGCATGATGCGACCTCGGGTCGACCCCGGACCGCAGTGTCCGGGGTCGACCCATTTCTGCGGCCGGGCGACCGCACACGCACGATTCCCGCCGCTCGCCGCGACGCGACGAGCGCGGCCCGCCGCGCTATCACGGGACAATTACAGCGTGCCCCACGCGAAAAGCTGACTTTTCGCTCCGGGTGCGGTTTCCCTCCCCCGGGGTGACCACTGTGGTGGCGCGACGGCGCAGTCCGTGGCAGGCTTGATCACTGAGACCGGCCCGACCGTGAAGTTGGTCGGTTCGGCTCGTCTACAGAAGGTATGAAATGGCGCAAGGCGTAGTGAAGTGGTTCAACAGCGAGAAGGGCTTCGGGTTCATCGCTCAGGACGACGGTGGTCCCGATGTGTTCGTGCACTACTCGGCTGTGAGCGGTAGTGGATTCCGGTCCCTCGACGAGGGGCAGCGCGTGGAGTTCGAGATCGGCCAGGGCCAGAAGGGCCCGCAGGCTCAGAACGTAAGCGTTCTCTGATCGAGTCCGCTGACTGCGCGCCACTTTACGTAGCGTGAACTGTCCGCGACTTACACTGGGGCCCCGTATCTTTCGAGATGCGGGGCTCTTTCGCGTCCGGGGCCCGATGCGCTGCGGCCCGGGGTCGGCGGCGGTGTGAGGGCGGCTGCCTACCGGGCGGTACACCGGCGCCGAAGCGCGACCATTAAGCTGGTCCGCGGTAAATGCCGACCTCTTTCCCCAGGAGTGCCCCACAGTGAGCCAAAATGGCCGTCCTGTTGTTCTGATCGCCGACAAGCTCGCCCAGTCGACCGTCGATGCGCTCGGTGACGGTGTCGAGGTTCGCTGGGTCGACGGCCCCAATCGACCCGAGCTGCTGGCCGCCGTGCCCGAGGCCGACGCGCTGCTGGTCCGTTCGGCCACCACCGTCGACGCCGAGGTGCTCGAGGCCGGCAAGAACCTCAAGATCGTCGCCCGCGCCGGCGTCGGCCTCGACAATGTCGACGTGCCCGCGGCCACCGAGCGCGGTGTCATGGTCGTCAACGCGCCGACCTCCAACATCCACACCGCCGCCGAGCACGCCGTCACCCTGCTGCTGGCCGCCGCCCGCCAGATCCCGGCAGCCGACGCCACCCTGCGCGAGCACACCTGGCAGCGCAGCAAGTTCAACGGTGTCGAGATCTTCGGCAAGACCGTCGGCGTCATCGGCCTGGGCCGCATCGGCCAGCTGTTCGCGCAGCGCCTGGCCGCTTTCGAGACCAAGGTCATCGCGTACGACCCCTACACCTCCCCGGCCCGCGCCGCCCAGCTGGGCATCGAGCTGCTGAGTCTGGACGAGGTGCTCGAGCGCGCCGACTTCATCTCCATTCACCTGCCCAAGACCCCTGAGACCAAGGGCATGCTGAACAAGGAGACCCTGGCCAAGACCAAGAAGGGCGTCATCATCGTCAACGCCGCCCGTGGCGGTCTGATCGACGAGCAGGCCCTGGCCGACGCCATCACCTCCGGCCACGTGCGCGCCGCCGGCATCGACGTGTTCGAGACCGAGCCGTCGACCGACAGCCCGCTGTTCGAGCTGCCACAGGTCGTCGTGACCCCGCACCTGGGCGCCTCCACCGCCGAGGCCCAGGACCGCGCCGGAACCGATGTCGCCAAGTCGGTGCAGCTCGCCCTCGCGGGTGAGTTCGTGCCCGGTGCGGTGAACGTCGCCGGTGGTGCGGTCAACGAGATCGTCGCCCCCTGGCTGGACATCGTGCGCAAGCAGGGTGTGCTGCTGGGCGCCCTCGCCGACGAGCTGCCGGTCTCGCTCGAACTCCAGGTGCGCGGCGAGCTGTCCTCGGAAGAGGTTGCGGTGCTGGAACTCTCGGCGCTGCGCGGTGTGTTCTCCGCGCACGTCGAGGACGCGGTCACCTTCGTCAACGCCCCGTCGCTGGCCGCGGAACGGGGTCTCGAGGCCTCCGTCACCACCCACAGCGAGAGCCCGACCCACCGCAGCCTGGTCGACCTGCGCGCCGTATTCGGCGACGGCCGCACCCTGAACGTCGCCGGCACCCTGACCGAGCCCGCTCAGGTCGAGAAGATCGTCAACATCAACGGCCGCAACTACGACATGCGCGCCGAGGGCCTCAACCTGGCGATCCTCAACTACGACGACCGCCCGGGTGCCCTGGGCAAGATCGGCACCAAGCTGGGCGAGGCGGCCATCGACATCAAGGCCGCTCAGCTGAGCCAGGACATCGACCAGGAAGGCGCGACGGTCATCCTGCGCGTCGAGGAGTCCGTCCCGGCCGAGGTGCAGTCCTCGATCGCCGAGGCCGTGGGTGCCGCGAAGGTCGTCCAGGTCGACCTGAGCTGAGACGTTCCGGGCCGGAATCGGCTCGGCCGCAGTACGTTACAGTGCGCGCGAATCCAACCGCCATGGCGCGGACCGGGATTCGCGCGCATTGTGCGTTTCGGCAGATGTGACCGGTTGTGTGCCGGTGAGATTCGTGCTGGTGATTCGGGGAGCCCGTGCCGTCGGATCCCACTCATTGGGAGCGGCTTGCCCTGGTTATCGGGGTGATTCGGGGGACCGATAGTGTGACGGTGTCGGCGATCCGGCCGGGCGCAACGCCGCCGATCGACCGCCCTTGGCTGATTCGGCCGCATACGTGTTGCGAGCCGCGAGCAGGAACGAACGGAGCGTTGTCATATGAAGCTGGCTGTCATCGCCGGTGACGGTATCGGGCCCGAGGTCATCGCCGAGGCGCTCAAGGTACTCGACGTGGTCGTGCCCGGGGTCGAGAAGACCGAGTACGACCTGGGCGCCAAGCGCTACCACGCGACCGGCGAGGTGCTGCCGGAGTCGGTGCTGCCGGAGCTGAAGCAGCACGATGCCATCCTGCTGGGCGCGATCGGTGATCCCTCGGTCCCCAGCGGCCTGCTCGAGCGCGGTCTGCTGCTGCACACCCGCTTCGCGCTCGACCACCACGTGAACCTGCGTCCGTCGAAGCTGTACCCGGGCGTCACCAGCCCGCTGTCGGGTGATCCGGAGATCGACTTCGTCGTCGTGCGCGAGGGCACCGAGGGTCCGTACACCGGTACCGGCGGCGCGATCCGCGTGAATACCCCGCACGAGGTGGCCACCGAGGTCTCCACCAACACCCGCTTCGGCATCGAGCGGGTGGTGCGCTACGCCTTCGACAAGGCCCAGCAGCGCCGCAAGCACCTGACGCTGGTCCACAAGACCAATGTGCTGAGCTTCGCCGGTTCGCTGTGGCAGCGCACCGTCACCGAGGTCGGCGCGGAATACCCCGAGGTCGAGGTCGCCTATCAGCACATCGACGCCGCGACGATCCACATGGTCAACGATCCGGGCCGCTTCGACGTGATCGTCACCGACAACCTGTTCGGCGACATCATCACCGACCTCGCCGCGGCGGTGTCCGGTGGCATCGGCCTGGCCGCCTCGGGCAACATCGACGCCTCGGGCACCAACCCGAGCATGTTCGAACCGGTCCACGGCAGCGCACCCGATATCGCCGGCCAGTCCAAGGCCGACCCGACTGCCGCCATCCTCTCGGTTTCGCTGCTGCTGAACCACCTCGGCCGGTCCGAGGAAGCCGCCCGCATCGAAGCCGCGGTAGCCAAGGACCTCGCCGCCCGCACCGGCACCGCCTCCACGGTCGAAATCGGCGACCGCATCGCCGCGTCCCTCTGAGCTTGTTCCGAACGATCCTCCTGTCGCCAAAACAACGGCGCGACAGGGGGATCGTGGCATGTGCGCGACTTCGACGCGACGTGTCGGAATTGGGGGCCACGAATCGGCGCACAGGAAGAGCGCGTAGTTGCCGTCGCAAAGCAGCCGGGACATGACCCGGTCCTGTGCGCTCGAGGGTTGCGCTGCTGGTTGCCGTCGACCGCCACCGGCTAGCATTGAGCGCAACTGATGCAGGCCATCGACGTGCGCAAAGACCTGGAGGCGGTATGACGGCGGAGCACATCGGGGGTGCCGTCGGATTCGGTCCGTACACCGTGCTCGACTTGCACGAACAACCGGAAGACGGCAAAGGGCTGGAACTCGAGGACGGGTGGTTGATCGAGGTGGCGGCGGGGGCTCGGCACAACTGGATTGCGCGCACCTTGGCGCGGATCGTCGAATCTGCGGCGGGCGAAGCCGAGGTCGTTGTGCTGGAGGGCGGGGAGTGGGAGATCAGTACGCCCAATGGCGTGCGTAAACCCGATGTCTTCGTCATCCCGCGTGAGGTGGCGCGAGCGGCGGTGCTGGATGAGACGCCGAAGTTGATCCCCGGCACCGAATTGTTACTCGTAGTGGAAGTGGTGTCGCCCGGCAGCGGTAGCGAGCGCACGGATCGGGTGCGCAAGGTCCGCGAATACGCGGCACTCGGGATCCCGCAATATTGGATCATCGAGCATCAGCCGCATATTCGAATTCATCGCTCCGTGCTCGGCGATGACGGCTACCGATGGGAGCCGACAGTCCCCGAGGGAAGCCGGTTCAGCGCGGATGTCGAGGCGGACAAGGTTTTTCGCATCGAGTTCGATCCAGCCGCGCTGATCGAGATTTGATCCTGCGGCCCGTACCAGGGGCGGGCGTCGACCGGGACCGCTCGATCCCGGCGTTCCGGCTTCGCCCCTAATCGGTGCCGAGGCCTCTCAGGTTGTAGGTACAACCTCGAAAGTTGTTGGCGGCGTGACATTTCCCCACGGCCGCACTCCGTACTGTGACGGAAAGGGGTGCGGCCGTGGGGAACCCGGATGTCAGCGGTTGCGGACGATCGGCACCACGGGGACGGCGGCTGCCGCGACGATCGCGGCGACCAGATAGGTCGCCGGGAAGCCGGCGGCGGTGATGAGAGCGCCGAAAATCGGTGCGACAGCGGCAGATGCCAGGTTCTGGCCGGTGTTCTGGATGCCCAGGCCGCGGCCGCTCCAGTACGGGCCGGCGATTTCGGCGACGGCGGTGAACGCCAGGCCGTTGTCCGCGACGGTGATCACCGACGCGGCGAACAGGATCGGGATCGCCGCCCACCACCAGTGCAGCCAGGCGGCACCGGCCAGAGCGGCCATCGAGACCACGGCCGCGATCGCCACGGTGTGCAACGGACGCAGGCGGCTGGCGACACGGTCGGACCAGATACCGGCGCCGATGCGCCCGGCGGCGCCCAGAATCTGGGTCGCGGTGACGATCGCCCCGGCCACCGGCAGCGACAGCCCGGCATCGCGATGCAGCCACAGCAGGGCGAACGTCCACAGGGTGGCCTGCGGAACCACCAGTAGCACCGAGACCGCGTGGATGCGCCACAGCGTGGAATCACCCCGATACGGGTTGTCCGGATGCGCGCCGGTGCTCGCCGGGCGGGGCGGGTCGACGATTCCGATCAGACAGCCGATCGCCGCGACACCCGCCATCGCCGCCGGAACCAGAATCGCCGTGGAAAAGCCGTGTGCGGCAGCGACAGCCGGTATCGACATCGCGGCGACCGCGACACCCAGCGGCTGTGCGGTCTGGCGGATACCCATCGCGAGCCCGCGCTGATCGACCGGGAACCAGCCGACGATCACCCGGCCGCTCGCGCCGTTGGTACTGGCAGCGCCCATGCCGGCCAGAAACAGCAGTACGCCCAGGATGCCGTAGTTCGTCACCGTCGCAGCAGCCACACCTGCCACACACATCACGACCGGACCGGCGACCAGGACGGTGCGCTCACCCGCCCGGTCCACGATGTATCCCCAGGCGATCAGCGTGCACACCAGGCCGACCGTCGGCATCGCGACCAGCAGACCCGCTGTGGCCAAGGGCATTCCGCGATCGGTCAGCGCCGGCAACAGGAACGGGGTGCCGTGCACGATGACCGCGCTCGAGGACTGAGCGAAGACTCCGAGCGCGAGCATGGTCCACCGCCGGGTCGCGCGCACGTCTGTCACGGTGGTCATCGCCCTCACCTCGAATCTCATATTTTGGGATCAGAGTCTTACTCTGTGAACCGGCTCTTACCGTACACCCAGGATGTGGCGGGTAGGCAAGTCGAAATTCGTCACATGCGCCCGTCGCAGACCGGGTGGTCGGCCGCGTTCGGGCAGGTGGATAGACTCTTCGCCATGCGTCTAGGTCGTGTTGCCAGCCCCGATGGGGTCGCGTTCGTGAGTATCGAAACCGACGGTTCCGACGAGATCGCTCGTGAAATCGCCGAGCATCCGTTCGGTACCCCGACATTCACCGGCCGTACCTGGCCGCTGGCCGATGTGCGACTGCTGGCCCCCATTCTGGCCAGCAAGGTCGTGTGCGTCGGAAAGAACTACGCCGCGCATGCGGCGGAGATGGGCGGAGCGGCGCCGGAGGATCCTGTGATCTTCCTCAAGCCGAACACCTCCATCGTAGGGCCGAACCTGCCGATCCTGTTGCCGCCCAATTCCTCTCAGGTCGACTACGAGGGGGAGCTGGCGGTGGTGATCGGCCGCCCGTGCAAGGACGTGCCGGCCGCCCGGGCCGCCGACGTCATTCTCGGCTACACCGTCGCCAACGACGTGACCGCGCGTGACCAGCAGCGCCACGACGGACAGTGGACGCGCGCCAAGGGCTACGACACTTTCTGCCCGCTGGGACCGTGGATCGAAACCGAACTCGATCCGGGCGATCTCGAGATCACCACCGAACTCGACGGTGAGGTGCGCCAGCGCAGCCGGACTTCACTTCTGCTGCACGACATTCCGACGGTGATCGAGTGGGTCACCAAGGTGATGACCTTGCTGCCCGGCGATGTCATCCTCACCGGAACGCCGGAAGGTGTAGGACCGATGACGGATGGGCAAACCGTATCCGTGACGGTTCAGGGTATCGGCACCCTCACCAATCCTGTTGCCGCCAAACGTTGATCGAGAGAAGGAACATGACTGACGTACGGGTCCGATTCTGCCCGTCACCCACCGGCACACCGCATGTCGGCCTGATCCGGACCGCGCTGTTCAACTGGGCGTTCGCTCGCCACCACGGCGGCACCTTCGTCTTCCGTATCGAAGACACCGATGCCGCACGCGATTCCGAGGAGTCGTACCACGCGATTCTGGACGCGCTGCGGTGGCTCGGGCTGACGTGGGACGAGGGGCCGGAGGTCGGCGGGCCCTACGGTCCCTACCGTCAGTCGCAGCGGCGTGAGCTTCATCTCGATGTCGTCCAGAGGTTGCTGGCGGCCGGTGAGGCCTATGAATCCTTCTCCACCCCAGACGAAGTCGAGGCCCGTCACCGGGCAGCCGGACGCGATCCGAAGCTCGGTTACGACAACTTCGACCGCGATCTGACCCCCGAGCAGATCGCCGCCTACAAGGCCGAGGGCCGCCCCGCGGTGGTGCGCTTGCGGATGCCCGAGCACGATCTGGTGTGGAACGATCTGGTTCGCGGGGAGATCACTGCCAAGGCCGGGACGGTGCCCGATTTCGCGCTCACCCGCGGCACCGGTGATCCGCTCTATACGCTGGTGAATCCCGTCGACGACGCGCTGATGAAAATCACACACGTGTTGCGCGGGGAAGACCTGCTTTCCTCCACTCCGCGGCAGTTGGCGTTGTATGCCGCATTGCAGCGGATCGGGGTGGCGGAGTTCACTCCGGAGTTCGGTCATCTGCCCTTCGTGATGGGCCAGGGCAACAAGAAGTTGTCCAAACGTGATCCGGAGTCGAATCTCTTCGCGCACCGGGATCGCGGATTCATTCCTGAAGGTTTGCTGAATTACCTGGCTTTGCTCGGATGGAGCCTCGCCGAGGACCGCGATGTCTTCTCCATGGCGGAGATGGTCGATGCGTTCGAGATATCGAAAGTAAATTCGAATCCGGCCCGCTTCGACCAGAAGAAGGCGGATGCGATCAACGCCGAACACATTCGTTTGCTGGATACCGGGGATTTCGCCCGTAGGTTGCGGGAGTTCCTCACCGCGCACGGTCACATCGGCGCCGAAGTGGACGACCGAGTTTTCGCCGCTGCGGCGGAGTTGGTGCAGACCCGGATCGTGGTTCTCGGTGATGCGTGGGATCTATTGAAGTTTCTGTTCGTGCCGGCCGAGGAGTTTGCTGTCGACGAGGCCGCGGCGCAAAAGAATCTGGGGCCCGATGCGGTGCCGGTGTTGCAGGCCGCCGTGGCGGCGCTCGACGGTGTTTCCGGATGGACGCCGCCCGTGCTCGAGGAGGCGCTGAAAAAGGCTCTGGTCGACGATCTGGGGCTCAAACCGCGTAAGGCCTTCGGTCCCGTGCGGGTGGCGGTCACCGGCTCGCACATCAGCCCGCCGCTGTACGAATCGCTGGAACTGCTCGGCCGTGAGGTGACCATGCGGCGGCTGCGGGCCGCGCTGGCGTAGCCGGACCGGCCCCGGTGCCCGACCGATCGGGGGCCGGGGCCGCGCAGGCCGTGAAAAACGGCTCTGACCAGACGATTTGTATAAATACGGGAGGGGTTTGGTACTCTTCTTCTCGGCCCGGAACGAGGGCCTCGAACCGGCAGGGGAGAGGCTGAAAGCCCAGGTCATTGGGGTATGGTGTAATTGGCAACACAGCTGATTCTGGTTCAGCCATTCTAGGTTCGAGTCCTGGTACCCCAGCGGAGAATGTTGATTCGCTTCGTTCGGTCGAGTCGGAACAGCATCCCCGGCGATTTGGTCGCCGGGTCTCGGCCGGTTAAGCTTGCCGAGCCTCCTCGATCGAAAGATCCACGGAGTCTCCCTTCGGGGAAGTCCTCTGGCCCCGTCGTCTAGCGGCCTAGGACGCCGCCCTCTCAAGGCGGTAGCGCGGGTTCAAATCCCGTCGGGGCTACATTCGAAAGCCCTCCAGCGCGAGCTGGAGGGCTTTTCTCGTTCCCGGGTGCGGATCAGTCCTGCACCGGCCAGGTGGATCCACCCGGCGGCATGGCGGGCATACCGAGCTTGCGGTGATCCCAGCTGCGCACCCGTTCCGGCACCACGCGGATCGCGACGCGCTTGTTGAGCATCGCCTCCACCATCGGGCGCAATTCCTCGGTGTAGGGGCCGGTGTAGCGCTCCCAGACGCTGACGCCGACCTTGAACAGCGCCTCCGGGTCCTCCACGATCTCCGCGCGGCCCTCGATCGACACCCCGCGCAACTGGTCGTAGGTGTCGCCCGCCTCGACCAGCACGGTGACGCGGGGATCGCGCCGCAGATTCACCGCCTTCTGCGACTTACCCTTCGTCTCGAACCAGATTTCACCGTCGACCAGGCCGTACCACATCGCCGTGAGATGCGGCGTTCCGTTCTTGCCCAGGCTCGCCAGCGTCATGATGCGGCTGCGTTCCAGGAATTCGGTGATCTCCGTCTCGGACATCACGATCTGTGCGCGTTGGTTCACTCCCATGCGGTCACGATACTTTACGGCGTATGGCCAGGATCACAGCTCGTGATCGGGATCAGAGCCGCTTGTGCAAGGCATCGGCGGCGGCGACGAGGTCGGCGGCCCAGCGCGCGCCCGGGCGCCGGCCCATGCGATCGATCGGGCCGGATACCGAGACCGCGGCGATCACCTGGGACGACCCGTCGCGCACCGGCGCGGAGACGCTGGCCACACCCGCGGACCGTTCGGCGGCGCTCTGTGCCCAGCCGCGGCGGCGGACCTCGGCCAGGGCGCGCTCACCGAAGACCGCGTCGGCCAGCACGCCTCGTTGCAGTTCCGGATCGGCCCAGGCCAGCAGGACCTTCGCGGCCGATCCGGCGGTCAGCGGCAGGCGGGCGCCGACCGGGACGGTGTCACGCAGGCCGGAGGTGGGCTCGAGCGCGGCCACGCAGATGCGGGAGTGCCCGTCGAGCCGGTAGAGCTGCACGCTCTCGCCGGTGATCTCGCGCAGCCGGGGCAGGATGACGGCAGCGGCGTCGAGCAGCGGATCCTCGGCGGTGGTGGCCAGCTCCGACAGCGCCGGACCGGGCCGCCAGGAACCGGCGGCGTCGCGGGCCAGCATGCGATGGGTCTCCAGCCCCACGGCCAGCCGATGCGCGGTGGCCCGGGGCAGTCCGGTGCGGGTGCACAGCTCGTTGAGTCCACACGGTTGTTCGGCCACGGCGTAAAGCACGGCCATGGCTTTGTCGAGCACCCCGATACCGCTATGCTGTCTCATAGAACGATATTAGCGTCTCGCATAGTGAGATTGGCAAGTCCGATCGAACCGGCGAGTACGCACCTCCGGTGGACCTTGGATAGGGGATCCACCTGCGAGTTCGCGATGGCGAAGCCGTCGCAGATAACACAGAGAGGTGGTTGTCATGGCCGAACGGCCACGCACGCTGGCGGAGAAGGTCTGGGATCAGCATGTCGTCGTACGGGGTGCGGGGGAGGGTGCGCAGCGCGAACCCGATCTCATCTACATCGATCTGCACCTGGTGCACGAGGTCACGAGCCCGCAGGCCTTCGACGGGCTGCGGGCGGCGGGGCGCCCGGTGCGCCGGCCGGATCTGACCATCGCGACCGAGGACCACAATGTGCCGACGGTCGATATCGATAAGCCGATCGCGGATCCGATCTCGCGCACCCAGGTGGAAACCCTGCGGCGTAATTGCGAGGAATTCGGCGTGCGGCTGTATCCGATGGGTGATATCGAACAGGGCATCGTGCACGTGGTCGGTCCGCAGCTGGGTTTGACGCAGCCGGGCATGACCGTGGTGTGTGGTGATTCGCACACCTCGACCCACGGTGCATTCGGCGCGCTGGCGATGGGTATCGGCACCAGCGAGGTCGAACATGTGATGGCGACGCAGACGTTGTCGCTGCGGCCGTTCAAGACCATGGCGATCAATATCGATGGCGAGTTGCCGCCCGGCGTGACGAGCAAGGACGTGATTCTGGCGGTCATCGCCAAGATCGGCACCGGCGGCGGGCAGGGTTATGTGCTCGAATACCGCGGCGAGGCCGTGCGCGCCATGTCCATGGAGGCGCGGATGACGATGTGCAACATGTCCATCGAGGCCGGTGCCCGGGCGGGCATGGTGGCCCCCGACGAGGTCACCTACGAATTCCTGAAGGGCCGCGAACATGCCCCCACCGGCGCGGACTGGGATGCGGCGGTGGCGGCGTGGGAGGCGCTGAAGACCGATCCGGATGCCGGCTTCGACGCCGAGGTGCACCTGGACGCCTCGACGTTGACGCCGTTCGTCACCTGGGGCACCAACCCCGGTCAGGGCGCCCCGCTGGGCGATGTGGTGCCGAATCCGGAGGATTTCGCCGACGAAAACGAGCGAGCGGCCGCCGAGAAGGCTCTGACTTACATGGATTTGGAGCCCGGAACTCCGCTTCGTGAGGTGCCCGTGGATACGGTTTTCGTGGGTTCGTGCACCAACGGCCGGATCGAGGATTTGCGGGCGGTGGCGGACGTTCTGAAGGGTCGCAAGGTCGCCGACAGCGTGCGGATGTTGATCGTTCCGGGCTCGATGCGGGTGCGCGCCCAGGCCGAATCCGAGGGTTTGGGCGAGATTTTCACCGCGGCGGGCGCGGAATGGCGCCAGCCCGGCTGCTCGATGTGCCTGGGAATGAATCCGGATCAGCTTTCTCCCGGTCAGCGCTGTGCTTCGACATCGAACCGCAACTTCGAGGGACGCCAGGGTAAAGGCGGCCGTACGCATCTGGTTTCGCCGCAGGTCGCGGCCGCGACAGCGGTCCGGGGCCGGTTGTCGGCGCCGGCGGATCTGAACTGACCGGCCGGAATTCACCTCAGGACTACAGGAGCAACTATGGAACCGTTCAAGGTGCACAAGGGGATCGGCGTGCCGTTGCGCCGGTCGAATGTCGATACCGACCAGATCATCCCGGCGGTCTATCTGAAACGGGTGACCCGAACGGGATTCGAGGACGGCCTGTTCGCCGCCTGGCGTTCGGATCCGGGCTTCATTTTGAACACCAGCCCGTTCGACCGGGGAAGTGTGTTGGTCGCCGGACCGGATTTCGGTACGGGATCGTCGCGAGAGCATGCGGTTTGGGCATTGATGGACTACGGCTTCCGGGTGGTGATCTCTTCCCGCTTCGCCGACATCTTCCGGGGCAACGCCGGTAAGGGCGGCTTGGTGGCCGCGCAGATGTCACAACATGATGTCGAATTGCTCTGGAAGTTGATCGAAGAACATCCCGGCCTGGAATTGATCGTCGATCTCGAGGCACGCACTGTGGCCGCTGGAACCACCGTGTTGCCCTTCGATATTGACGACTACACCCGGTGGCGGCTGCTGGAAGGTCTGGACGACATCGGACTGACACTTCGGCAGGAAGAGGCCATCGAGCAGTTCGAAAAGGCAAGGCCGTCTTGGAAACCGACCACCATTCCAGCGGCTATTTCACGGGACTGAACAGTCTCGAGTGTTAGCTGAGAGCAACCAATCGAGGTTGCTGCGCGTGTGCCACGCCACATGAAATTTGGCGTGGCACATAGACTCTTGCCCATTCAGGGTTTACCGTGGTACCTAGTCGGTCCGACGACGGGCCATTAGTCTGCGGAGGATTCAATGAACAAGGCGGAACTGATCGATGTTCTGACCGAGAAGTTGGGTACTGACAGGCGCACGGCCACTGCGGCAGTCGAGCACATTGTCGACACGATCGTGCGTGCGGTGAACAAGGGTCAGAGCGTCACAATCACCGGATTCGGTGTATTCGAACAGCGCAAGCGGGCGGCACGGGTGGCGCGTAATCCCCGAACCGGCGAGACGGTGAAGGTGAAGCCCACTTCGGTGCCCGCGTTCCGCCCGGGTGCGCAGTTCAAGGCGATCATCTCGGGCAAGCAGAAGATCGCGGCGGCCGGTCCGGCCGTGAAACGCGGTGTGGCAGCGCCGGTGTCGGGTGCGGCGAAGAAGGCCGCCAAGAAGACCACGGCCAAGAAGACCGCCGCGAAGAAGACCACGGCGAAGAAGGCGGCCCCGGCCAAGAAGACGACCGCCAAGAAGACGGCCGCGAAGGCGCCTGCGAAGAAGGTGACCACGGCGAAGAAGACGGCTCCGGCCAAGAAGGCTCCGGCCAAGAAGACTACGGCCACCAAGGCGACAGCCAAGAAGACCGCGGCCAAGAAGACGACCGCGGCCAAGACCGCGGCCAAGAAGGCTCCTGCCAAGAAGACCGCTGCCAAGCGCACGGCGACCAAGCGCACCACGCGGCGATAGCGAGTGACGCGACGACAATGACCCCGGTCCTTTCGGTCCGGGGTCATTGCGTTGTCGGGTTCGACGCGTTTACGGGTCGACCGTGTTTTCTCGGATTCAGTGGGTACGCAGGGACCGATCGAGATGATCGGCGGCGACCAGCCGTCCGTCGGCGATCGACAGCACCCAGACGCTGCCCTTGCGGTTCCGGGCCGGCGGCAGGGTGAGACCGTCGTCGTCCGCCCAGCGCTGCAGCAGATCCGGAATGACCTTGCCCTGACTGCACACGAGCGGAACGATGTCGGGCGAGACCAGTTCCCGCAGCCGGTCCACACCGGCCTGCGGTGCTGCGGCATAACCGCTTTCCGACAGCAGCGGCTCCAGGGTGATATCGAGGCCGAGGGCCTCGGCGACCGGCGCGACGGTCTGCACACAGCGCAGCGGAGGCGCCGAATGGACCGCTCCCGGCCCGAAGGCGAGCAGATTCGGCGTCAGCACCTCGACCTGTGCGCGACCGGCCTTTTCCAGTGGCCGTTGGTCGTCGGGACCGGTGAATCGGTCGCGGCGGCCCGCTTTCGCATGCCGCACCAGCACCAGGGTCGCGGTGTCGGGCGGCAGGCGCAGGAAATTGCGGATGATTCGGCGATCCATCGGGTAGGAGAGTTGGTCCATCACCCGGTCCACCCGGTGCCACCGCAGCTGGTCGACTTCGGAATTGGTGACGAACTCGCCGCCGACGGGTGTGGCCGCCCAATAGTCGACACGCTTGAGTTTGCGATGTCCGGGCACCGGATATGTGACCCGACCGAGATAGCGCCCCAGACGGCAGTTCAGGCCGGTTTCTTCGGTCACTTCGCGCACGGCCGCGACCATCGCGGTTTCGCCCGGGTCGAGCTTTCCTTTGGGCAGCGACCAATCGTCGTATTTCGGCCGGTGTACGAGGGCCACCTCGACCGGTCCGCCGTCGCGGGGCCGCCGCCACACCACGGCGCCGGCGGCGATGATGTTGGCGGTCACCCGCGGATCCGAGATGGTGTCGCCCGAGCCGCTCTCACCTGTACCCACCTCGTCGTAGCTGATCGAACCGCCGGTGTCGCCGAGGCGATCGAGGGCGGTGGCGCCGTCGTCCGGGGACCGATCGAAATCTCGTGTCGCCGAGGATTTCACTGCTGATCCGGCCTCCGCAGTCGCATGAGGAACTCCTGATGGTCGCGCACCTGCACGCCGCGGCTGTCGGCGTCGGGGCTCGGCTGGGCCGCCCAGCTGCCGTCGGGCTGCAGCACCCAGCACCGGGTCGCGGGATCGAGTGCGGAATCGAACACCACCGCCAGCCGCTCGCGCAGCTTCGGATCCTTCACCTGCGCCATGACCTCCACGCGCCGGTCGAGATTGCGGTGCATCATGTCGGCACTGCCGATCCAGTACTCGTCCTGGGCCTGGAAATGCAGGATGCGCGAATGTTCCAGGAAGCGGCCGAGAATCGAGCGCACCTCGATGTTGTCGCTCATCCCGGGCACACCGGGCCGCAGCCCGCAGATGCCGCGCACCACGATCTGCACCGGAACCCCGGCCTGGGACGCGCGATAGAGCGCGTCGATGATCTGCTCGTCGACGATGGCGTTGGCCTTGAGGCGAATACGGGCCGGCACGCCCTGGGCGGCCAGCTCGGTCTCGCGGCGGATCCGCTCCACGATGCCCGAGCGCACGCTGCTCGGCGCGACCAACAGGTTGCGGTAGTTGGCCTTTCGCGAATAGCCGGTCAGCGAGTTGAACAGGTCGGTCAGGTCGGCGCCGATCTCCGGTGCCGCGGTGAGGAGTCCGACGTCCTCGTAGAGCCGCGCGGTCTTCGGGTTGTAGTTGCCGGTCCCGATATGGCAGTAGCGGCGGATGGTGGCACCCTCGCGGCGCACCACCAGACAGGTCTTGCAGTGCGTCTTCAGGCCGATGAGGCCGTAGACCACGTGCACGCCCGCCTGCTCCAGCGCGCGTGCCCATTTGATGTTGGCCTGTTCGTCGAAGCGGGCCTTGATCTCGACCAGCGCGACAACCTGTTTACCGGCCTCGGCGGCGTCGATGAGCGCGTTGACGATGGGAGAGTCGCCGGAGGTGCGGTAGAGGGTCTGCTTGATGGCCAGCACCTGCGGATCGGCCGCCGCCTGCTCGATGAAACGCTGCACGCTGGTGGAGAACGAATCGTAGGGGTGATGCACCAGCACGTCGCCCTCGCGCAGGGCGGCGAAAACGTTTCGCGGCGTTTCTCTTTCGCCGAACGCGGGCGGTGTGGCCGGAACGTAGGGCGCGTCCTTGAGCAGCGGCCGGTCGACGCCGTAGACCTGCCACAGGCACGACAGGTCGAGCAGACCGGGCACCTGGATCACGTCGCCGGGGTCGACGTCGAGTTCGCGCAGCAGCAGTTCGAGCATGTGCTCGGTCATATCGTCGGAAACTTCCAGGCGCACCGGCGATCCGAAGCGGCGACGGGCCAGTTCCCGTTCCAGGGCCTGCAGCAGATCCTCGTCGCGGTCCTCGTCGACCTCGAAGTCGGCGTTGCGGGTGATGCGGAACGAATGGTGTTCCACCACTTCCATTCCCGGGAAGAGCTGATCGAGGTGGGCGGCGATCAGATCTTCCATCGGCAGGAAGGCGGCCAGCCGGGGGACAGCGGTGATGTCGGAATCTCGGCGGGCGCCGGGGGTTTCGTTGAGGGTGCGGCGCACCCGGACGAAGCGGTCGACGTTGTCGGGCACCTTCACACGGGCGAAATGCTCACCGCCGGTCTCGGAATCCTTCACCGTGACAGCCAGATTCAAACTCAGGCCGCTGATGTAGGGGAAGGGATGGGCGGGATCGACGGCGAGCGGGGTCAGCACCGGGAACACCTGGTCGAGGAAGTAGCCGGACAGGCGGCGGCGTTCGTCGTCGTCCAGATCGGCCCAGCCGATGATGGCGATACCCTCGTCGGCCAGTGCCGGGCGCACCTGGTCGAGGAAGACCCGCGCATGGCGTCCGGCCAGTTCCTGGGTGCGCTCGGCGATGAGGGTGAGTTGTTCGGTGGGGGACAGGCCGTCGGCGGAGCGGACCGAGAGTCCGGCCTCGGCGCGGCGTTTGAGGCCGGCCACCCGCACCATGTAGAACTCGTCGAGATTCGAGGAGAAGATGGCCAGGAATTTGGCGCGTTCCAGCAGCGGTTCCGAGGGGTCCTCGGCCAGGGCCAGCACGCGGGCGTTGAAATCCAGCCAGCTCAGTTCTCTATTGAGGTAGCGATCGGCGGGCAACTGTGCCGCGGCGGCCGTGGTGGGCGGTGGCGTGGCCGCCGGCGGGGCCGCCGGTAGCCGGGGCTGTTGCGGGACGGTCTCCGTTTCGCTCACGCTCACGATCATTCCTTACGGCTCGGGTGGTGTCGCGCCCGACACCACCGTTGTGCGGCCTCTCATCGAGGCCTGGCGATCATCTAGCACACATGTGACGGTGCGGCACACCTCCGAATGAGGTTCTCGTGAACACCTACCGGCCAGCCGATGTCGCGCACCAGCGCCGCGGTGGCCGTGCCGACCCCGAGCGACAGCGCGCGGTCGAGATCCTCGGCGGTGTCGACGTCCAGGCGCAGACCGGGCCAGTGCCCGCCCACCTCGACCGCACCCGATTCGCGGTGGCGGCGCGCGGAATCTGCGCCGAAGCGGGGCATCAGGGGCGCGGAATCGGCCGTCGCCGACGGTGCGAGCGAATCCGGCGCGTGGGTGTGGCCCGCCGCGCGGACGAGCAGGGCCGCGGTGCCCCGGCCGGTGTGGTCGACGATCACGGAGCGGCCGCTGCCGGGGGCGGCGGCGAGCATCGATCGCAATTCGTCGGCGTGCACGGCCGGCAGATCGGCCTGCAGCGCAAGCAGATCGACGGCCCCGTGGCGCTCGCGCACGGCGGCGGCGGCCGAGGCCAGTGCGGTGTTCAGGCCGTCGCTGTCCGCGAGCGGCCGTGCGGTTTCGGCGGGCGCCGGTGTATCGGGGAGGGCCGGCGCGGACGGGTCCGGATGGACCGTCGCACCGAGCTCGCGCACGACCGTCGCGACGCGCTGGTCGGGTGTCACCACCGTGACCGAGCCCAGTCCGGCGGCCAGGGCGGCGGCGACCGTATCCGACAGCATGGCCAGCACCAGCCGCGAGCGTTCACCGGCCGGCAATCGGTCGGCGAGTCGGCTCTTGGCTCGGTCGAGGTGCTTGACCGCGATCACGGCGTGGACGGCATCCGGACGCATGCGTTCATGGTCGCACGTTCCGGGTGGTCGCAGGCTGCGAGCAGTGACCGATCGAACACGCGAACCCCCGAGTACCGGATACTCCCGCGGCGGCGAGTGGCATATTGAAACGATGACGAGGGCGGCAGTGATGGGTGCGGGATCCTGGGGTACCGCATTCGCGAAAGTGCTCAACGACGCGGGTACCGAGGTCACGATGTGGGCGCGACGGTCCGAGATCGCGAAGGCCGTGGCGACCGAACATCGCAATCCCGCCTACCTGCCCGACGTGTGGCTCGACGGGATCGCGGCGACCGACGACTACCGGGTGGCCCTCGACGACGCCGACATCGTCGTGCTGGCGGTTCCGTCCCAGTCCTTGCGTCCCAATCTCGCGCACTGGCGCGCGGCGATCCGCTCCGACGCGACGCTGCTGAGTCTGGCCAAGGGCATCGAGACCGGAACCCTGATGCGGATGAGCGAGGTCGTCGCGGAGGTGACCGGCGCGGATCCCGGGCGCATCGCGGTGCTGTCGGGCCCGAACCTGGCCCGCGAGATCGCCGCCGAACAGCCGGCCGCCTCCGTGGTCGCCTGCTCCGACGCCGCACGCGCGGAGGCGGTGCAGCATTCCTGCGCCACCGGCTATTTCCGGCCCTACACCAATACCGATGTGATCGGCTGCGAGATCGGCGGCGCGTGCAAGAACGTGATCGCATTGGCCTGCGGGATCGCCGCGGGCATGGGACTGGGCGACAACTCCGTCGCCAGTCTGATCACCCGCGGGCTCGCCGAGATCATTCGACTGGGTGTGGCCCTGGGTGCGAATCCGGTCACGTTCGCGGGTCTGGCCGGCGTCGGCGATCTGGTGGCAACCTGCACCTCGCCGCTGTCGCGCAACCGGTCCTTCGGCCATGTGCTGGGCGCGGGCGGGTCGATGCGGGCCGCGCAGGACGCGACGCACGGGCAGGTCGCGGAGGGTGTGAAGTCGTGCACCTCGATCCGCGCGCTGGCCGAGACCCACCATGTGGAGATGCCGCTGACCACCGCGGTGCACCAGGTCTGTCACGAGGGGCTCGCGGTTTCCGATGCCGTCGGGCAATTACTCGGTCGGCGGATCAAACCGGAATGAATGATTTCGGTCCGGCCGGGGTACGGTTCGGACTATGACAAACCGGATCAGGGTTGCGGTGGTGTTCGGTGGCCGCAGCAACGAGCACGCGGTGTCGTGCGTTTCGGCCGGCATGGTGCTGACCAACCTGGATCCCGAACGCTACGAGGCGGTGCCCATCGGCATCACCCGCGAGGGCGCCTGGGTGCTCAGCGGCGCCGATGCGCGCGCACTCGCCATTCGCGAACGCGCGCTGCCCACGGTGGACTCGACCGGCACCGTGCTGACCCTGGCCGCCGATCCGAGCCGCTCGGGCGCCCTGGTCGCGCTCGACGGCGCCGAAGCGGTGCTCGGCGTGGTCGACGTGGTGTTTCCGGTGCTGCACGGGCCGTGGGGTGAGGACGGCACCCTGCAGGGGCTGCTGGAGCTGGCGGGGGTGCCCTACGTCGGCCCCGGCGTGCTGGCCAGCGCCACCGGCATGGACAAGGAGTTCACCAAGAAACTGCTTGCCGCGGAAGGACTTCCGGTCGGCACGCAGGTGGTGCTGCGCCCCGGCGCCGACACCGTGAGCGAGGCCGACCGGGACCGGCTCGGCCTGCCGGTGTTCGTCAAACCCGCGCGCGGGGGTTCCTCGATCGGCATCACCAAGGTCGAGGACTGGATCGATCTCGATTCGGCGATCGTCGCGGCTCGTCTGCACGATCCGAAGGTGATCGTGGAAGCCGCCATCGTCGGACGCGAAGTCGAGTGTGGCGTGCTGGAATTCCCGGACGGCCGGGTGCAGGCCAGTGTGATCGCCGAGATCCGGATGCCGGGCGACGACGTTTCCGAGAGCGAAACCGCTTCCGGCACACCGCAATTCTACGATTTCGACACCAAATACCTCGACGACGTGTGCGAGTTCGATATTCCGGCCAAGCTGGACGACGATATGTCGCAACAGATCCGGGAGCTTTCGGTGCGGGCGTTCCGGGCGCTGGACTGCCAGGGGCTGGCTCGGGTCGACTTCTTCGTCACCGAGTCCGGACCGGTGATCAACGAGATCAACACCTTGCCCGGATTCACCTCGATCTCGATGTATCCGCGCATGTGGGATGCCACCGGAATCGACAATCGCACCCTGATCACCACGCTCATCGAGACGGCACTGACCCGGGGCACCGGACTGCGCTGAGCGGCGGCGCGGCCCGCGTAATCTGGGTGGGGTGATGCTCGCGATGACTCTGCCCGGGTTGGCGCTGCTGATCATCGCGGTCGCCTTCGCCGAGGTGGGCTACCGGAAGATGACCGGCCGCGCCGCGCTGCCGTGGATGCGCGATTCCACCGGGCCGAGTGCGGCGGGTATCGGATTCGAGCAGTTCGACGCGTTGTTCGACGCGGGCAAACGGCACGAATTCGAGGAGCGGCAGACGGTTCTCATGCACCGGGAGAATACGGGGGACGGGACTCCCGGTGAGATGGAGATAGATCTGAGCACCGGCCGGGCCCGCCTGCCGCGCGCCTGATCCGCGTCACCGCCCGGACCGGCCGACCTGTGCGGCAACGGCTTTCAGTTCGGAACAGGGTTCGGATCGAGCGGCTTCGCCGGCACGGTCTTGGCGATCGTATTCGAAATCTCCTGCAGCGGAGAGGGTCCCGCCTTGGCGGGCATGGTCACGGCGACATAGGTGCCGCGGTCCACCGCGTACCAGGTGCCCGACGTCACGCCGCTGGTCTGATCGCGCACCTCGAACCAGTTCACGCCGTTGACCACCTGCAGGGCGGACGCCTTGTTGAATTCCAGGGGCCGGTCCAGGCCGCAGCGCAGCACGATCGGATCACCGCCGCCCGACAGCTGCCAGGCCGCGGTCGCGGGCGGAGCCGGTTGGGCGAGTTCGGATTTGGTGTAGTCGTCGCCGAGTGACTCCGGCAGTGCGGCCAGCAGCGCGGTGCAATCCTGGCTCGACGCGGCCGGCGCCGGTACCGAGCCCAGCGCCAGCGGCTCGCGACCGGCGGACTGTCGCGACATGGCCGCGATGACGAGGACGACGACGATCAGCGCCACCGGAAGTGCGACGGCGGTCGCGATCAGCGCCGGATGCAGCTGCGGGCCGGAGTCGTCGGAGGCCTGCTCGGCGGTGGATTCGGTGTCCGACGAGGCATCGCGGTCGGAATCGCCGCGTTCGGTGGGTTCGGACTCGGCCGGCTGCGACTTCGAAGACTCGGCCTCATCGGACTCGCGGGTCTCGGCCGCGGCCGGCGCGGAGTTCTCGGGCCGGTCGGTAGCGGGTTCCGGGTCGGCCGCGGCCGGGAGGCCGGGCTGGGACTCCGGTCGGTCGGGCTGCGGGGTGTCCGCTGTCGGCCGGTCCGTCTCGCTACTCATCCGGGATTCGTCTCCACTTGTGCCGGGCTGGCGTCGCGCCCGGCTGATTGTCTGGGAATACGTGTTCGAGGGTATCGAACGGCCGTCGGCGCGCTCCCGCGGCATCCGGGCGCCGCCGCGCCCGAGGGGAGGCCACAGCGGGCCGGTGCGGCAGCCCGGGCACAGGGTAGCGTCGGAGTGTGGTGTCCCCGGTGACGTGACCGGGTGTGAAGAAGGAGAGCGACATCACCGAGAGCGGCCCGCGCACCGTGCGCGACCTGGGCGAATTCGCATTGATCGAACGGATGAACGCCGGGCGTTCGTTCGGTGGCGGCGTCGAGCTGGGGCCCGGCGACGATGCGGCGGTGGTGGCGGCCCCGGCCGGGCGCTACGTGGTCAGTACCGACATGCTCGTACAGGATCGGCATTTCCGGCTGGACTGGTCGCGGCCGGAGGACATCGGGGCGAAGGCGATCGCGCAGAATGCCGCCGACGTCGTCGCGATGGGTGCCGCGCCCAGCGCGTTCGTGGTGGCGCTGGGCTGTCCCGCCGAGACACCGGTGGCGTTCGTCGACGGATTGGTCGACGGTATGTGGGCGGAGGCGCGGCGGGCCGGGGCCTCGATCGCCGGGGGCGATGTGGTGCGCAGCCCCCAGGTGGTGATCTCGGTGACCGCGTTCGGTGATCCGCGAGGCCGGACCGTGCTGCGCTCGGGGGCACGCGACGGCGATATCGTCGCGGTCGCCGGCCGGCTCGGCTGGTCGGCGGCGGGACTGGCGGCCCTGTCGGCCGGTGCTGCCGGCGCCGAGGGGTTCGCCGATGTGATTGCCGCCCATCGGGTTCCGCGACCGCCGTACTCCGCCGTGCTGGAGTTGACGGACGCCACCGAGATCACCGCGATGACCGATGTCTCCGACGGACTGCTCGCCGATCTGTCCCATATCGCCGAATCCTCCGGGGTGGCGGTCGATGTCGACTCTGCGGCCGTGGCGGATCCGGCGCTGTCGCCGGTCGCGGATGCGCTGCACGCCGATCCGCTCGGCTGGGTGCTCACCGGCGGTGAGGACCATGCCTTCGCCGCCACCTTCGAGGCCGGTACCGCGATCCCGCCGGGCTGGCGGGCGATCGGCCGGGTGTGCACCGGCTCCGGCGTTTTCGTCGACGGAGCGCGGTGGCCGGGGCCGCTGGGCTGGGAGTCGTTCGGAGGGGGCGAACAGCATGCGGTCCGATGAGGCGACGGCGGGTGGTCGGCGTGACGACGCCGAGCCGCGGCGACTATCTTTTCCCGACATGGGCGCGAAACCACTGCCGCAGATCATCGATACGGGCTGGGCCGAGGCATTGGAACCGGTGGCCGACCGGATCACCGAGATGGGCGAGTTCCTGCGGGCGGAGAATGCCGCCGGACGTGGATACTTCCCCAAGGGAGAGAACGTCTTACGCGCCTTCACCCGCCCCTTCGACAAGGTGCGCGTGCTGATCGTCGGACAGGACCCGTATCCGACCCCCGGTCATGCGATGGGCCTGAGTTTCTCGGTGGCGCCGGATGTTTCGCCGGTACCGCGCAGCCTGGCGAACATCTTCTCCGAGTATTCGCGCGACCTCGGCCATCCGACCCCGTCGTGCGGTGATCTCTCGCCGTGGTCGGATCAGGGTGTGCTGCTGCTGAACCGAGTGCTGACGGTCTCGCCCGGCCAGCCCGCATCGCATCGGGGCAAGGGCTGGGAAGCGGTGACCGAGCAGGCAATTCGCGCGCTCGTGGCCCGCGAGCAGCCGCTGGTGGCGATTCTGTGGGGCCGCGACGCCTCGACGTTGAAGCCGATGCTCGGCGATGTCCCGATCATCGAATCCGCCCATCCCTCACCGCTGTCGGCCTCGCGCGGTTTCTTCGGATCGAGGCCTTTCTCCCGCACCAACGAATTGCTCGGTACATTGGGGGCCGCCCCGGTCGATTGGCGCTTGCCCTGACCGCGGCGTAACAGTTCGAGCGAAACAGGAGCAGATGCATGCAGATCACATCCGTGCGCGGTGCCGTAGTCGCCGTCGCCGCCGGTGCGGCGGTCCTCGGCGCACCCGCGATAGCGCAGGCCGCGGGCCTGCCGCTGGAGCCGGCCACCCCGCAGGAAGAGGTCACCACTACTCAGCACGCGGGACCGGTGCTGGCCCTGTGGGATCCGCAGACGGGTTCGTCGTCGCTGTCGTCCAACGTCAATGCGCGCGGTCTGTGCATCTTCCAGAGCATCAGCGCGCAGGGCGGACTCGACTGCTTCAACGGCGCCCAGTAATCGGGCGGCGGGCGATCATCCGGATCTCGCTCGCCAGGGAGAACGGTTCGATTCGGCGGGCCTCGTCGGCGGCGAATCCGAACTTTCGATAGAAATTCCGGGCGCGTGGATTCTCCTCGAACACCCATAACGCGGTGTCGGTGTCGGGGAGGAGAATCGCACGCAGCAATTCCTGCGCGATTCCGGTGCCGTATCGGTCGGCTCGGACGTAGAGCGCATACAGTTCCCGATCGGCGACGCGCGGTTCGTCGCGAGGCGGGCCGGCGTGTGCGAATCCGAGGACGCGATCGCCGGGGGCGCGGGTGTCGTCGAGGGCCAGCACGATGGTGTGGGTCGTTCGGTCCGCCGCCGCGCTCTCGTCGATCGAGTCGATGAGCGCGGCCCACCGGGCGGCACGGCGGTCGACGTCGAAGGCGGCGAGCACGTGGTCGGGCACCAGGCCGCGATAGGCCTCCCGCCACGATTCGATATGGCAGATCGCCAGATCACGGGCGTATTCGGTGGACGCCGCCGCGATCCGCGGGCGGTGCGGGTTCACCATCGCGTCCCGCCGGGTGACGACATGACGCCGGGTGACCACATGACAACGCCCCGGTCACCCTGTGGGTGCGCCGGGGCGTCGAAGATGTCTACGCAGCTCAGCCGCGAACAACCTTTCCGGCCTTCAGGCAGGAGGTGCAGACGTTCATGCGGCGGGTGTTGCCGGGGGCAACCTGCGCACGAACGGTCTGGATGTTCGGGTTCCAGCGACGGTTGGTGCGCCGGTGCGAGTGCGAAACCGACTTACCGAAGCCGGGGCCCTTGGCGCAGACGTCGCAGACGGCAGCCATAGTCGCGAGCTCCTTCATGTCATGGGGGACCGCTGTCGGGGAGACAGCCTGTCCGGAAACTTTATCCTCAATGCCTACCAGCGCTACCGCCGGTCAACGCGACCGGGCAGCGGCCGCGTGAGGCAACCCTGCAAGAGTAGCGGCCGGTCGTATTCGATGTCCAATCGCCCCGGGGGGCGCCGCGTGCGCCGATCCGCGGACGCGTCGCCGGCGCCGCCGGATCCCCGTCCTCACCGGGCTTCGCGTGTCGAGGCTGTCGGTGTGGACGACTACCCTGGCTGGCGGGTTCGACGGTGTGATCGCGGTGGCGGGAAGGACGGTGACGTGCGCGGGGTCCGGGAGAGGCTCGATGCGGCCGCACTGCGGCAGTGGGGCGCGCTGTGTGTGGAACACCTGCTCGCCCATCGCGAGGAGATCAACGCGCTGAACGTCTTCCCGGTGGCCGATTCCGACACCGGAACCAATCTACTCATCACCATGCGCGCCGCGCTCGCCGCGACGGAGATGCCCGGCGATGCCGATCCGCCCGACGACGCCGATCCGCCCGACGATGCCGCCGATCTGCTCGCTGCCACGGCCCGGGCCGCGACCGCCGCGGCGTGCGGAAATTCGGGCATCATCCTGTCGCAGGTCCTGCGGGGGCTGGCCGAATCGGCCGATCGCGACGGTCTCACCGCGGCCACGCTGCGTACCGCGTTGCGCCGGGCGGCGGTACTGGTCCGGGGATCGCTGAGCGAACCGGTCGAGGGCACCATGCTCACCGTGCTGGAGGCGGCGGCGGATCGCGCCGAGGACTGTGCGGAGGAGACGGTCGCCGCGGTGGCCGTGGCCGCCGCCGACGGCGCGGTGAAGGCGCTCGGCGAGACCCCGTCACAACTGGTGGTGCTGCGTGCGGCCGGTGTGGTCGATGCCGGGGCGCGCGGGCTGCTGGTCCTGCTGGACGCCCTCGTGGAGGTGTGTACCGGGAGCGCACCGGCGCGTCCGGTCTACCGGGTGACCGATTCTGCCCCCGCGCAGCGGGCCGCCGGGCCGGCGCGACGCGATGCTCCTGATGTCGATTCGCCGACCGCGCCGACGAACGACACTGCGGCACAGGCGGATTCGCCGGTTCGCCCCGAGGAGATCCGGCCGGAGGCGCTCGCGGGCGGCGGCTCCGCCGCGAGTCGCGGGGCACCGGCGGGTTTCGATCGCGCGCACATCACGAGTGTGCGATCGCGAACGAACGATGCTGCGCTGCCGATGATCTCGCCGCAGAGCGAATCCGGCACGGAAGCCGTCCGGCATGCCGGGGCGGAGTCGGGCCGGCGAAATCGGGCGAGCGTGCCGCAGTACGAGGTCATGTACCGGATCGGCGAGACCGATCCGGCGCGCATCGACCGGCTGCGTCGCGACCTTGCCGCGCTGGGAGATTCGGTGGTCGTCGTCGGCGACGGCGAGGGCAGCTGGTCGGCGCACGTGCATTGCGCCGATGCCGGCGCCGCGGTGGAGGCGGGTCTCGCCGCCGGCGCCCTGGGCAATATTCGGATCGAGGGGTTGTTCGGCACGTCCGTTGCCGCGCAGGGACAGTCCGATCGAGGCATTCTCGCGATCGCCACCGGCGCCGGGGCGGTGCGTCTGTTCGAGGACTCCGGTGCCGTGGTGCTCACCGGTGCGGTGACCGCCGACCGGCTGCTGGCCGCCATCCGCGCGATGCCGCAGCGGGAGGTGCTGGTGCTGCCCAACGGGGCGCTGCCCGCGCCGGAGCTGGTGGCGCTCGGTATGGCCGCCCGGGACGGGTGGCGCGAGGTGATGATGCTGCCCAGCGGCTCCATGGTGCAGGGGCTGGCGGCCCTCGCCCTGCACGACAGCGGCAGCCTGGCCGTCGACGATGCGCTGACGATGTCGCAATCGGCGGCCAGCACCCGGTGGGGTGCGGTCCGCGTCGCCACCGAACGCGCGCTGACCATCGTCGGCACGTGCGAACAGGGCGACGGTCTCGGCCTGGTCGGCCACGACGTGGTCGTCATCGATCCGGACCTGCGCCGGGCCGCCCGCACCCTGCTCGATCGCATGCTCGGGCTGGGCGGGGAACTGGTGACGCTGCTGCTGGGCGCGCAGGCGCCCGCCGGATTGGCGGACGAACTCACCACACACATCACCACGGAATTTCCCGGCGTCGAAGTCGTCACCTACGACGGCGGACAGGCCGTGGACCTGGTCCAGATCGGGGTGGAGTAGATGGCGACACTGAGCGACCGGCTCGACCATGTGCTGGGGGTGAAGGCGGCCGAACCGCTGGCCGACGCCTTCGATATGCATATCGTCGAGGATCTGCTGCGCCACTATCCGCTGCGCTATGCCACCCAGGGGCAGCCGCTCACCGAGGAGGCCCCCGAGGAGGGCGCCCACATCACGGTGGTGGGCCGGGTGAGCAAGACCGAACTGCGGCCGATGCGGCAGCGCCGCGGCAAACTGCTCAAGGTGGAACTGGACACCGGCTCCGCGAAACCGGTGGAGATCACCTTCTTCAACGGCGACAAGGTGAGCTACCTCGTCAAACAGGGCGTCCGGGCCATGATGTCGGGCACCGTGCACTGGTGGCGGCCGGATCGCTGGAACCTGTCGCATCCGTCGTATCTGATCCTGCCCGAGACCGCCGAATCGGTGGACAGTCTCACCTCCGTGCGCGGCGGCGGCGCGCTGCGCGGTCTGGCGGAGAGCGCGAAAGGCGCCGGGGGAGTGGATATCTCGTTCTTCGAACGGGAATACATTCCGGTGTATCCGGCGACCGCCAAGGTGCAGAGCTGGGACATCCTGGCGTGTGTGCGGCAGGTGCTCGACCAACTCGATCCGATCGACGATCCGCTGCCGCAGGATCTTCGCGAAGACCACGAACTGCTCCCCGTCTCGGATGCGCTGCGGCTGATCCATCTGCCCGAACGGAAATCCGATATCGACCAGGCCAGGCAGCGGCTGCGTTTCGACGAGGCGCTGGCACTGCAGCTGGTACTGGCCCAACGCCGCCACGACGCGGCCGGGCGCACCGCGCGGCCGTGCGCGCCGCGTTCCGACGGCATCGCCGCCGAATTCGAACAGCGCCTTCCGTTCGAGCTGACGGCCGGCCAGAACAAGGTGATCGCCGAGATCTCCGGCGACCTGTCGCGCCCGCATCCCATGCACCGGCTGCTGCAGGGTGAGGTCGGTTCCGGTAAGACCATCGTCGCCCTGCACGCGATGCTGCAGGTGGTCGACGCCGGACTGCAGTGTGCGCTGCTGGCACCGACGGAAGTCCTTGCCGCCCAGCACTATCGGTCGCTGCGGACCATGCTCGGCGATCTCGGTGCGGCGGGCGAACTGGGCGCCGCCGACCGGGCCACCAAGGTGGTGCTGCTGACCGGTTCGATGTCGGCGAGTGCGAAGAAGGCGGCACTGCTGGACGTGGTGACCGGGACGGCCGGCATCGTGATCGGCACACACGCGCTGATCCAGGACGCGGTCGAATTCTTCGACCTCGGCATGGTGATCGTCGACGAACAGCACCGCTTCGGCGTGGAGCAGCGAGATGCCTTGCGCGCCAAGGCGAAAGACGGCATCACCCCGCATCTGCTGGTGATGACCGCGACGCCGATTCCGCGCACCATCGCGATGACCACCCTCGGCGATCTGGAAACCTCCACCCTGACCGAGCTACCGCGCGGACGCTCACCTATCACCACCCGAGTAGTGCCCGCCCGGATGAAACCGGCGTGGGTCGAACGCGCCTGGGAACGGATCCGCGAGGAGGTGGCGGCGGGCCGGCAGGCGTATGTGGTGTGTTCCCGCATCGGCGACGAGGAAGACGACGGCGCAGCGAAGAAGGGCGCCAAGTCGAAAGGCAAGAGCCGGAAGCAAGCCGACGACGACACGGGCGAGGCGCCGACCACCCACGCCGCGATCGACGTGTTCGAGACGCTGCGCACCGGGCCGCTGGCCGACCTGCGGCTGGGCTTGTTGCACGGGCGGCTGCCGACCGACGACAAAGACCGCGTGATGCGCTCGTTCAACGACGGCGATATCGACGTGCTGGTCTGCACGACGGTCGTCGAGGTCGGCGTCGACGTGCCCAACGCGACCGTCATGGTCATCGTGGACGCCGATCGGTTCGGCGTCAGCCAGCTGCATCAGCTGCGCGGCCGGGTGGGCCGGGGCAAACATCCGGGTCTGTGCCTGCTCATCACCGAAACCTCGCCGATGGGCACGGCCATGGCGCGGCTGGAGGCGGTGGCCGGCACGCTGGACGGCTTCGAACTGTCGGTGCTCGATCTGCGACAGCGCCGGGAGGGCGATGTGCTGGGTTCCGCGCAGTCGGGTACCGCGCGCAGTTTGAAACTGCTCTCGCTGCTCGACGATCTCGACGTCATCACCACCGCCCAGGTGCTGGCGCGGGAGGTCGTGGACGCCGATCCGGGGCTGACCGACCATCCGGGCCTGGCGAATATGATGCATGCCGCCGTCGACTCCGAGCGGCTGGAATATCTGGCGAAGTCCTGATCACCGGACCGCGGGCGGATACGGCAGATCGACGCTGGAGTTCTCGGTGACCGCCAGCGGGCGGCCGATCTGCGGGAACGCGCGCTGCGGACAGGCGGGCCGCTCGCACACCTTGCATCCGGCGCCGATCGGCACCGCGGCGGCCGGTTCGTCGAGTTGCAGGCCTTGCGAGTACACCAGCCGATCGGCGTATTCGATATCGCAGCCCAGCCCGACCGCGAATTCCTTGGTGGCGGTGCCGAAGCCGTGCGGACTGGGATAGGTCGTGCGCGCGATCCACAGATAGCGCCGGCCGTCCGGCATGGCCGCGACCTGCGTGAGGATCCGGCCGGGATGGGAGAACGCCTCGTGCACCACCCACAGCGGGCAACTGCCGCCCACCCGGGAGAAGTGAAACGCGGTGGCGGACTGGCGTTTCGAGATGTTGCCCGCGCGGTCGGTGCGGACGAAGAAGAACGGCACCCCGCGCTGTCCCTGCCGCTGCAGGGTGCTCAGCCGATGGCAGACCGTCTCGAAGCCGACCTCGAATCGCAGCGAGAGCAGGTCGATGTCGTAGGACAGTTCCTCGGCCGAGCGCAGGAACTTTCCGTACGGCAGCACCACCGCACCCGCGAAATAGTTGGCCAGCCCGACCCGGGCCAGGGCCCGCGATTCACCGACGAGCGACGGGGTGGCGTCGAGAACCTCGTCGAGCAGATCGCCGTGCAGCAGGAAGGCCAGTGTGGTGGCGATCTGGAATGCCCGCTGACCGGGGCGCAGCCGGCGCGCGAGGATGAGGGTGCGCGTCTCGGGGTCGTAGCGCCGCTTCGGGATGGCCGGATCGGCGCCGTCGCCGCGGACCAGCACGGTGACACCGGCCCGCTCCTCGGCGACGCGCGCCAGTTGGCGATCGATCGATCCGATGGTCAGACCGCATTCGTCGAACAGCCGTTCGGCGGCCAGATCCAGCTGGGGAATGTGGTTGTGGTGGTCGTAGAAGAAGTCACGCACATCTTCGTAGGGCATCGGGACACCGGGCGCACCGGTGGGGGTGGCGACCTTCGACGACAAGAGATCGAGCTGATCGGTGGTAGCGCGCAGACGGCGATGCATGGCGACGATGGTCTTGGCGACCTCCGGTAGCCGGGTGGCGAGATCCTCGACCTCCGCGGCGGGCGGGGCGGTACCGCCGGCCGCTTCCACGAGCACCTCGTGCAGGTCCGAGACCAGCCGCGCGTCGGAGTCGGCGGCGAAGAACTGCACATCCAGATCGAAGGTCGAATTGAGTTTCAGGAGAACGGGAATCGTCAGAGGCCGCTGGTCACGTTCGAGCTGATTGAGATAGCTGGGCGAAAGCTCCAACGACTTGGCCAGGGCGGCCTGGGTCATCCGTCGTTCTTCGCGCAACCGCCGTAACCGGGCACCCGCATACATCTTGCGCACGCCGCAGATGCTACCTTCACGCCTTCGCAATCATTGCAATTTCGCTACTAGGCGCGCACAAAAATCTGCTGCTGCAAGGAGTTTTGATCAACTTCGATGATGCGTAGCGTGCGAAGTATGCGGCCGGATCCGGTAGGCACACGATAGTGGAAGTGCTGCTCGGAGGTGGTGAACTACCGGGTGGAAAAGGTTGCCGGAAAAGCTGCTGGGCCCCGAATTTTTCCGGCGGGCCGTCCGGCCGGCGACTCGCGTCCGGGCGAGTCGCCAACCGTGCGGCAGCAGCGCGTCACATCCAACTGCGCATCACGGCATCAGCGCACCAGCGCGGCCGCCTCGACCATATTGCGCAGCGACGCCTCCACCTCGGCGCGGCCGCGGGTTTTGAGGCCGCAGTCCGGATTCACCCACAACCGTTCCGCCGGAACGGCTTTCATCGCCTCACGCAGTGAATTCTCGATTTCGGCCACACTCGGAACCCGCGGTGAGTGGATGTCGTAGACACCCGGCCCGATACCGAGCGCGTACCCGGCGGTGGTGAGATCGTCGAGGATCTCCATATGCGAGCGCGCCGCCTCCACCGACGTGACATCGGCGTCGAGTGCCGCGATCGCGCCGATGATCTCGCCGAATTCGGAATAGCACAGATGGGTGTGGATCTGGGTATCGTCGCGAACCCCGGCGGTGGCCAGGCGGAACGCGCCCACCGCCCAGTCCAGGTACGGCTGCTGATCACCGCGGCGCAGCGGCAGCAGCTCGCGCAGCGCGGGCTCGTCGACCTGGACGATACGGATTCCGGCGGCCTCCAGGTCCACCGTCTCGTCGCGAATGGCCAGCGCCACCTGCCGCGCGGTCTCGGCCAGTGGCTGATCGTCGCGCACGAACGACCACGCCAGAATCGTGACCGGACCGGTGAGCATGCCCTTGACCGGCTTGCCGGTCAGCGATTGGGCGTAGGTGATCCACTCGACGGTCATCGGCGCGGTGCGAACGACATCGCCGTAGAGGATCGGCGGGCGCACGCAGCGGGTGCCGTAGGACTGCACCCAGCCGTGGTCGGTGGCGGCGAATCCGTCGAGTTGTTCGGCGAAGTACTGGACCATGTCGTTGCGCTCGGGTTCACCGTGCACGAGGACGTCGAGCCCCAGATTCTCCTGTAGCGCAATCACATCCGCGATCTCGGCGCGCATCCGCTCGCGATACTGCGCGTCGTCGATCGTGCCGGCGCGCAGCTCGGCGCGGGCGGTGCGGATCGCGGTGGTCTGCGGATAGGAGCCGATCGTGGTCGTGGGCAGCAGCGGCAGGCGCAGCTGTGCGCGCTGCAGCTCGCGACGGCGCTGCGCCGGTGCCCGCTGCGCGCGATCGTCGCCGAGGCCGGCGAGCCGGGCCCGCACGGCCGCGTTGTGCAGGCGCGGATCGCGGCGACGGCTCTCGATCGCGGCGCGCGATGCGGCGAGCTCCGCGGCGACCGCGTCGGTGCCGGCACCGACCGCGTGCGCCAATATCCGCACCTCGTCCATCTTCTCGGCGCCGAACGCCAGCCACGATCGCAGCACCGGATCCAGGCCGGACTCCGCGGCCAGCGAATACGGCACATGCAGCAGCGAACTCGAGGTCGAGACCGCCAGCGCGCCGACCGAACCCAGCAGGGTCGCCAGCTCACTCAGCGCCGTTTCCAGGTCCGTGCGCCAGATGTTGCGGCCGTCCACCACTCCGGCGACCACCAGCTTGTCCGCCAGGGCGGGAACCGCCGCGACCTCGGAAACGGTGGTGCCGGAACGGAAGTCCAGCGCCACGCCCTCGACCGGCGTGGCGGCCAGGGCGCTCAGTGCCGGGCCCGGGGAGCCGAAGTACGTGGCCACCAGGATGCTCGGCCGCCGGTCCCCGGCGCTCACTTCGGCGTAGGTGGTGCGCACGGTGGCGAGCTCGGCCTCGGAGAGGTCGCGCACCAGGGCCGGCTCGTCGATCTGGACCCAGGCGGCGCCCGCGTCGGCCAGCCGGTCCAGCAGCTCGCGGTAGAGCGGGATCAGCTCGGCCAGCCGGTCCATCGGCGCGACGCCGTCGACACCCTTGGACAGGGCGAGGAAGGTCACCGGCCCGATCACCACCGGACGTGCCGGGATGCCCAGCTCACGCGCCTCCCGCAGCTCGCCGAGCAGGGCCGAGGGGTCGAGGGCGAACCGGGTGTCCGGGCCGATTTCCGGCACCAGATAGTGGTAGTTGGTGTCGAACCACTTGGTCATCTCCAGCGGTTCGATGCCCTCGGCGCCGCGCGCGGCCGCGAAATAGCGGTCCAGCGGATCGCCGATGCCGGCGACCCGCGGCGGCAGCGCGCCGAGCATGACCGCGGTATCGAGCATCTGGTCGTAGAACGAGAAGGTGCCCACCGGTACCGCGTCGAGTCCGGCGTCCTTTGCCGCCGACCAGCTCTGCGCGCGCAGTTGCCGGGCGACGCGCTCGAGTTCGGCGGCGTCGATCCGTCCGGCCCAGTAGCTTTCGACGGCACGTTTGAGTTCGCGCCGCGGCCCGATGCGCGGCAGGCCCAGAACCGTTGCGGTGAAACGAGTATGCGTTGTGACAGTCACGGTGTTCTCCAAACTGGAAGCCACAGATCACCGCCGCACGACGGACGAAGCCCCGAAAAACGCTGCCGCACCGGGGTATCCGGTGTGCCACGGGTCCGCCCGCCCGATCCACGAGGCGGTGACCGCCGGATACGGCGTACCCGGCACAACCGGCAGGTCTTCGGACTCACAGGCATCGGTCGTGCGGACCGGTCCGGAGAGGGCCCCGGATGTCGCCTACTGGCCGTCGCTTCCCGGAATGGATCCAGTGCTCATGACGGCGGTCGTTCCTGTTCACCGCTGCGGGACAGTCCCGGATTCTCACCGGGTTCCCTCTCGCCGGCCCGCGAGGACCGGTTTCGACGCTGCGCGCGACGCTCGGGGCTCCAACTCGTCGGCGGCAGCGAACCAGCTGCGTTCCCGAGCGTAATCCACCGCGAGCGGCAGGGGAAACGCCGCCCGCCCGGCCGGATATGTTTCCGCTGGAAGAACACAACTTCGCAGACTCGCCGATCCGGTTTGTGAGGATGGCTGCGAAGCCGTATTCACTGTCCGGCCCCGCTCGCCGGGCAGGTACCTTTATCGAATGTTCTCCAAAGTGCTGGTCGCCAACCGCGGGGAAATCGCCATCCGTGCCTTCCGCGCCGCCTACGAACTCGGCATCGGCACCGTAGCGGTTTTTCCCTACGAAGATCGCAATTCGGTGCATCGCCTCAAGGCCGACGAGTCGTACCAGATCGGTGTCCCCGGACATCCGGTGCGCGCCTACCTCTCGATTCCCGAGATCATCAGCGCCGCCAAGTCCGCCGGCGCCGATGCGGTCTACCCCGGCTACGGCTTCCTGTCGGAGAATCCGGACCTCGCCGCGGCCTGTGCGGCCGAGGGCATCACCTTCATCGGCCCCTCGGCCGAGGTGCTCGAACTGACCGGTAACAAGGCGCGGGCCATCGCGGCGGCGAAGGCGGCCGGGCTCCCGGTGCTGAACTCCAGCGCGCCCTCGGCCGATGTCGAGGAGCTGCTGCGGGCATCGGAGGAGATGGACTTCCCGGTGTTCGTGAAGGCGGTCGCCGGCGGTGGCGGTCGCGGTATGCGCCGGGTGGCGGATCGGGTGCAACTGCGCGAGGCCATCGAGGCCGCCATGCGCGAGGCGGAGTCGGCGTTCGGGGACGCAACGGTCTTCCTCGAGCAGGCGGTGATCAACCCGCGGCATATCGAGGTGCAGATCCTGGCCGATCAGCACGGCAACGTCATGCATCTGTTCGAGCGCGACTGTTCGCTGCAGCGGCGGCATCAGAAGGTGATCGAGCTGGCGCCCGCGCCGAATCTGGAACCCGCACTGCGGATGCGTATTTGCGCCGACGCGGTGGCGTTCGCGCGCCGGATCGGGTACTCGTGCGCGGGCACCGTGGAGTTCCTGCTCGACGAGCGCGGCCATCACGTGTTCATCGAGATGAACCCGCGGATCCAGGTCGAGCACACGGTGACCGAGGAGATCACCGATGTGGATCTGGTGCAGTCGCAGTTGCGCATCGCGGCCGGCGAGTCGCTGGCGGATCTGGGGCTGAGTCAGGACAGCGTGTCGATTCACGGTGCCGCGCTGCAGTGCCGGATCACGACCGAGGATCCGGCCAACGGATTCCGTCCCGACACCGGCCGCATCACCGCCTACCGATCGCCCGGCGGCGGTGGCATCCGGCTCGACGGCGGTGCGAATCTCGGCGCCGAGGTCGGCGCCCACTTCGACTCCATGCTGGTCAAGCTGACCTGTCGCGGCCGCGACTTCGGCGCGGCGGTGGCGCGGGCCCGGCGCGCGGTGGCGGAATTCCGCATCCGCGGCGTGGCCACCAACATCCCGTTCCTGCAGGCCGTGCTCGACGATCCGGATTTCCGCGCCGGACGCATCACCACCTCGTTCATCGACGAGCGGCCCGAGCTGCTGACCCAGCGCGGTTCGGCCGACCGCGGCACCCGCATCCTGCGCTATCTGGCCGACGTGACCGTGAACAAGCCGCACGGTGAGCGGCCGACGGCGGTCTACCCGCACGACAAGCTGCCGGCGATCGATCTGAGTGCGCCGCCGCCGGAGGGCACCCGCCAGCGTCTGCTCGAACTGGGACCCGAGGGTTTCGCGCGGTGGTTGCGGGAGCGCGACGCGGTCGGCGTCACCGACACCACGTTCCGCGACGCCCATCAGTCGCTGCTCGCGACGCGGGTGCGCACG
Organism: Nocardia sp. 852002-51101_SCH5132738; assembly: GCF_001665695.1. Classification (NCBI taxonomy): domain Bacteria; kingdom Bacillati; phylum Actinomycetota; class Actinomycetes; order Mycobacteriales; family Nocardiaceae; genus Nocardia; species Nocardia sp. 852002-51101_SCH5132738. The sequence goes on from NZ_LZML01000217.1 coordinate 51,546, forward strand.
CGCGGATTGCTGACCGTCGCCGGGCACGTGGCGCGGATGACCCCGGAACTGCTCTCGGTCGAATGCTGGGGTGGCGCGACCTACGATGTGGCGCTGCGCTTCCTGTACGAGGACCCGTGGGAGCGGCTGGCCGCGCTGCGGGAGGCGATTCCGAACATCTGCCTGCAGATGCTGCTGCGCGGGCGCAACACCGTCGGGTACACGCCGTATCCGGAGCAGGTGACGCGGGCGTTCGTGCGAGAAGCGACCGGTACCGGTATTGATATCTTCCGGATCTTCGACGCACTGAACAATGTGGATCAGATGCGGCCGGCGATCGACGCGGTACGCGAGACCGGCACCGCGCTGGCCGAGGTCGCGATGTCCTACACCGGTGATCTGTCGAATCCGGACGAGAACCTCTACACCCTCGACTACTACCTGAAGCTGGCCGAGCAGATCGTCGAGGCCGGCGCGCACGTGATCGGCATCAAGGACATGGCCGGGCTGCTGCGGGCGCCGGCCGCGCACACGCTGGTGACCGCGCTGCGCAGCAACTTCGATCTGCCGGTGCACGTGCACACCCACGACACTCCGGGCGGGCAGCTCGCCACCTACCTGGCCGCCTGGCAGGCCGGCGCCGACGCCGTGGACGGGGCGAGCGCGCCGATGGCAGGCACCACGAGCCAGCCCGCGCTCTCGGCGATCGTCGCCGCGGCCGCGCATTCGCCCTACGACACCGGGCTGAACCTCGATGCCGTCTGCGACCTCGAGCCGTACTGGGAGGCACTGCGAAAGGTCTACGCGCCCTTCGAGTCCGGGTTGCCGGGGCCGACCGGGCGGGTGTACCACCACGAGATCCCCGGCGGGCAGCTGTCGAATCTGCGGCAACAGGCCATCGCGCTCGGGCTGGGCGACCGGTTCGAAGAGGTCGAGGCCAAATACGCGGCCGCCGACCGGCTGCTGGGCCGGCTGGTGAAGGTCACCCCGTCCTCCAAGGTGGTCGGCGATCTGGCCCTGTCGCTGGTCGGATCGGGCGTGGACGTGGACGATTTCGCCACCGACCCCGCGCGCTACGACATCCCGGACTCGGTCATCGGTTTCCTGCGTGGCGAACTCGGCACCCCGGCGGGCGGCTGGCCCGAACCCTTCCGCAGCCGCGCCCTCGAAGGTCGCGGCCCGGCGAAGCCGGAAGTGCCGCTGACCGCGGAAGACGCCGCGGCACTGGACGGTTCGTCACAGCAGCGCCGAGAGACGTTGAACCGATTGCTGTTTCCCGCTCCGACCGCGGAATTCCTGGCGCATCGGGAGAAGTACGGCGACACCACCGGATTGTCGGCGAACCAGTTCTTCTACGGTCTGCGCCACGGTGAGGAACACCGCGTCGAACTGGAGAAGGGCGTCACCCTGCTCATCGGCCTCGAGGCGATCTCGGAGCCGGACGAGCGCGGCATGCGCACGGTGATGTGCATTCTCAACGGGCAGCTGCGTCCGGTGCAGGTGCGCGACCGCTCGATCGCCAGCGAGGTTCCGGTGGCGGAGAAGGCCGACAAGAACAACGCCGGCCACATCGCCGCACCCTTCGCCGGTGTCGTCACCCTGACCGTCGGCGAGGGCGATACGGTCGCCGCCGGTGACACGGTCGGCACCATCGAGGCCATGAAGATGGAGGCCGCCATCACCGCACCCCGCGCCGGAGTCGTCGCCCGGGTGGCGATCGGCACGGTGCAGCAGGTGGAAGGCGGCGACCTGCTGGTGGAACTGCGCATGAACGAGACATCGGCCGAATGACGATGCCGGTCATCCACATTCGTGCGCGGGGCGAGGGCCGGCCGTGATCGGTCACGGACCGGCTCGCGCATGCGCTCGGCTTGCCGTGGCGGGGGGATCGCGGTGACCCGGATCGTCGCGGGCACGGCCGGTGGTCGGCGACTGCGGGTTCCGCCCGCGGGGACCAGGCCGACCTCGGACCGGGTGCGGGAAGCGCTGTTCAACGCGCTTTCCGCGCGCATGGATTTCGACGGCATCCGGGTGCTCGACCTCTATGCCGGGTCCGGCGCCCTCGGTCTGGAGGCGCTGTCGCGCGGTGCGTCCCATGCGCTGCTGATCGAATCCGATCGCAAGGCGGCCGCGGTGATTCGCGGCAATATCACGGATCTGGATGTGCCCGGCGCCGAATTGCGCCTGGGCACAGTCGCTTCCGTGCTGGCGACAGCACCCGCCGAACCGTACGACCTGGTGCTGTCCGACCCGCCCTACGCGGTCGCCGACGCCGCTGTCGAGGCCGACCTGCGGGCGTTGTCGGCCAACGGCTGGTTGTGCGGGGACGCGCTGATCGTCGTCGAGCGGTCGGCGCGATCACCGGAAACGGCATGGCCCGCAGGCTATTCGGCGTTGAAGTCGCGCCGATACGGCGAAACTCGCGTCGATCTGGCGGAATACCACGGATAATCCCGGCCTCGGGCTCGGTCGACGGTCGTTCCGCCGGCAAGGCCTGCCGCCGCGGTGGCTCCCGCCGCCACGGCGACCGACTCAGCCGCGGCGTTCGGCGATGCGGGCGAGCAGGCGTTTGTGCACGGCCGGCGGCAACATGCCGGTGACGTCGCCGCCGAAGGTCGCCACCTCCTTGACCAGGGAGCTGGACAGGAAGCTCAGCGCCGGGTTGGTGGCCAGGAAGTAGGTGTCGACGCCCGAGAGGTGCTTGTTCATCTGGGCCATCTGCATCTCGTATCCGAGATCGGTGGCATCGCGCAGACCCTTGACCATGGCGGTGATGCCCTGTTCGCGAGCGAAATCGACCAGCAGCCCGTACCAGGATTCGATCCGTACGTTGGGCAGATCGGCGGTCGCCTCGCGCAACATCTCGATCCGCTCGTCGACGCTGAACATGCCCTGCTTGCTCTTGTTGATCATCACGGTCACGACGACCTCGTCGAACTGCGCAGCCGCGCGCGAGATGACGTCGATATGCCCGTTGGTCACCGGATCGAAGGACCCGGGACACAGTGCTCCAGCCATGCAGCGACGCTAACAGGTCGGGGCGGGCCGAGCCGATCGTGGTCGTCACAGCGCACGCAGCCGCAGTGGCGTCGGCGGCGGGAGGGGCGCGGGGCGGATGTAACCGCGGGGGCGCTGCTCGCGGGACCGGCTCAGCGCAGCGTGCACGCGTTCCGCGGTGCCTCCCGTACTCAAACCGCGCCAGGTGGTGCGGACCGGCTGAAATCCGTAGCGCCGCAACACCGCATCCGGCGGGCGGCGCGACAGACTGCCATGCGCCCCCGCTCTGCTCGGGCGGTGCCCATCGACCTCGAGCACCACCCCGGTTCGGCCGAGATACAGGTCGGCCGTCCCCAGCACTCTCCCGTCCTCGGCATGGATCACCCCACCCGCGGACGCCGGCGGGAAGCCGAGCAGCCGCAGCAACACCCGGATCCGGGAGTGGTCGACTCCGGCGCTGCGCGGATCGAGGAAACCGACCACGTGCCGGGCGCCGTCGACGCCGCGCCGGCCCCGGGCGCAGGCCATTTCGCGCGCCAATGCCAATGCGGTGATGCCGAATTCGCGAGCGAGGGCATCGCCGACGACGACCGCCGATTCGAACGGAAGGGTGCGAGCCAGATCGACGACCGTGCGGGCGGGACTGGTGACCAGCAGCCCGTGCCGTTCGGCCACCACGGCGACGGGCGCGCAATGCACCTGCAGATTCGGTTTGATGCGCCCGCCGTGGCGTCGATTGCGTGTCACGTGCACGCGGTCCAGCAGTGCTGGCGACATCGGCGCACCCAGCACGACCGCCGCCGATTGGTGGCTCACCACGGCATCGGCCGCCATCTCCGGCAGCAGTGCGGCCACCGCCAGCCGGTGCCGTGCCACGCCGTCCAATTCCGCGAGGAGCGAGGCCTCGGCGTACGCCCCGCGCCGCACCCGCCGCCAGCTCCCGATCGCGCACCGCCGCCGGATCTCGTCGTCGCCGACCCCCGCCGAGACCGCGTCTCGGCGCCGGTGCAGTCCGGCGACCCCGCCCTGGACCGTTGACCGGCTTGCGCGGCACAAGGTTTCGGCACGCGTGTCGCGGTGCGTCATTGCGGGTCCTGGTACGGCCGGGTGCGGCGCGGGCGAGGGAGAAGAGGACAGGGGACCGGTACCCGCGGGCGCGGGGAGGTGGCCGAGCGCAGACCGGCCCGCCAGATGATGGGGCTTCCCGGACAGTGGTTCTCCGAACGGTGGTGCATTGCCGAACCTCCCACGATGAGAACTCGCAACGACGTTTGCTGAGTTAGGACGTGGGGTACGGAGACTCGGTTCCTTGCACAGATGACCAGGTTGCAGCCGCACCCCGTCCAGGAAGGCCCGGCGATCGGAACACCGCGATCAGAACAGTCAGAACACCCAGAGCCGCAGCGTGAGGAAGCGCAGGGTGCCGACTCCGGCGGTGATGCCGATGACGGCGATCGCCTCGGCGACGTCGTCGAGGCCGGGCGCCGCGATGTCGAGCACCGCCAGCGCCCCCGAGGTGATGGCGAGTCCGGCCAGCGCCAGTCCACCGCCCTCGAGTTGGGCCGCGAGCCAGCCGACCCGGTCGGCGGCGTGGAAGGTGAGGCGGCGGTGCAGTTCGTTGGCGAGTGCCGTGCTGACGATGGATCCGGTCAGGTTGGCCAGCTGCGGCCCGCCGCTGTAGCAGGCCAAGAAGAGCAGGAAGTAGCCGATATTGCTGAAACCGCCGACCAGCGCGAACCGGACGAGTTGCGACAGCCAGTGGTCCCCGCGCAGATAGTCGGCGAAGCGCGAGGCGAGGCGGCCGGCAACGGGCGGGGACTGCTGGGGCTCCGGCGTCTCGGTCGGCAGTTCGCTGCGCACGATGGATACGCCCGGATCGGGCTGTGGGTTCACCCACATACCCGGAGGTGCCGGATAAAGGACAACCATTGTCGTTCCGATCGCACAGTGCCGGACGCCGAGGGTGACGGGTTCCGGCTGGTCTACCGCTCAGTAGAAAAAGATAGCACCAAGCGGAGAGATTTCCTCCACTTGATTTGTGTGGGATAGGAAACACCATCCGACACACCGAAGGTGATCTGGGCAGACACGCGGGATGCGGGCACACTGGGCCGAGAGCAGTAGTTCGGCACGAGAGTGGGGTCAGCAGGATGTATCGCGTATTCGAGGCACTCGACGAACTGGTCGCGATCGTCGAAGAGGCGCGGGGTATCCCGCCGACTCGCAATTGCATCGTGCCTCGCGGTGATGTGCTGGAACTGCTCGACGACGTGCGTGAGGCGCTGCCCGGCGAACTCGACGACGCCCAGGACGTGCTCGACCACCGCGACAAGATCGTCTCCGATGCCCGCAATACCGCCGACGCCACGGTGACCGGCGCGAACGACCAGGCCGAACAGACCGTCGCCGGCGCCCGCGAGGAGGCCGACCGGCTGCTGGCCGACGCCAAGGCCCACGCCGACCGGATGGTCGCCGAGGCCCGCGCGCATGCCGATCACCTGGTCGCGACCGCGCAGGCCGAGGCCGATCGCATCGTGACCGACGGCAAGGCCGAGTACGAGGCGCTCACCGGCCGCGCCCGCACCGAATCGGAGCGGATGATCGCGGCGGGCCAGGCCTCCTACGACCGATCGGTGGCCGAGGGGCAGGCCGAACAGGAGCGCCTGGTCTCGCAGACCGAGGTGGTGCGGGCCGCGCACGCCGAATCCGCGCGCCTGATCGACGCCGCGCAGACCGAGGCCGACCGGCTGCGCGAGGAATGCGATCACTATGTCGATTCCCAGCTCGCCGATTTCGAGGAGACGCTGCACTCGACGCTGCGGACGGTGGGCCGTGGTCGCCAGCAATTGCGTTCGGGGACCGGCATTCCGGACTACGCCGCCGACTTCCGGCGCTGATCTGCCCGCGCTCGTTCCGGGATTTGGGGGGATCGGCGCAGTTCGCGTACTGTGGAGTGGTTGCCCAAACCCCCTCGAAACGTGAGTGAGTGTCCGATGTCCGCCCAGTCCGGTCCCGGTTCGCGTCGTCGTCAGACCGACGCGGATTTCGTGCTGGACACCCGCAGTCTGGGGCGCGCCCCGGGCTCGATCCGGCGGGTGCATCGGGTCGTCACCGCCCCCGAGAAGATCGGCTTGGACCTGATCGCGATCCCGGCCGGTGCCGAGATCGACCTCGATCTGACCCTGCAGGCGGTCTCGGAGGGCGTGCTGGTCACCGGTTCGGTGTCGGCGCCCATCGAGGGGGAGTGCTCGCGCTGCCTGGAGTCGTTCACCGACGATCTGGAACTCGAGATCACCGAACTGTTCGCCTATCCGGACAGCGCGACCGAGCAGACCACCGAGGAAGACGAGATCTACCGGCTCGTCGACGACATGATCGACATCGAGCCGGTGGTCACCGACGCCGTCGGTCTGGAATTGCCGCTGCAGCCGCTGTGCGAACCCGATTGCGCCGGGCTGTGCCCGGAATGCGGTGTCCGGATGGCGATTGCGGGTCCGGATCACACGCATGAGATACTGGACCCTCGCTGGGCGGGGCTTGCGAAATTCGCGAGCGAAACCCCCAGCTCCGGCGTCTCCGACGCCCCATCAGACGTAGACCGATCTCTTGCCGACCGCCATGGTTCGGCAAGTTCGACGACAGAGGAGAAGTAGTCGTGGCCGTTCCGAAGCGCCGGATGTCTCGTGCCAACACCCACTCGCGGCGCAGCCAGTGGAAGGCCACCGCGCCGACCCTGATCACCTGCCCGAACCGGGCGTGCGGTCAGAAGACCCTCCCGCACATCGCGTGCCCGAACTGCGGTACCTACAAGGGCCGCCAGGTCACCTCGGCCATCTGATCTGCCGATCGGGTAGCCGCGAAGTGACCGCCGGTAAGGACGAAGCGGACGCACCCGCAGCGGGCGATGCCGCTGACCACGCCAGCCTTCTGGAAGCGCTCGGCGTGGAGGTGCGTCCGGACCTGCTCCGGCTGGCGCTCACCCACCGTTCCTACGCCTACGAGAACGGTGGGCTGCCGACCAACGAACGCCTGGAATTCCTGGGCGATTCGGTTCTCGGTCTGAGCATCACCGAGCGCCTGTACCTCGAGCATCCGGAGAAATCCGAAGGCGAGCTCGCCAAACTGCGCGCCAGTGTGGTGAACATGCATGCCCTGGCCGAGGTCGCGCGCGGCCTGGGTGAGGGCGGCCTCGGCCGTCATCTGCTGCTCGGTAAGGGCGAGGAACTCACCGGCGGCCGGGACAAGGCGAGCATTCTCGCCGATGGGATGGAGTCGCTGCTGGGTGCGGTCCATCTGCAACACGGCATCGAGGTCGCGCGCGGAGTCGTGCTGCGGCTGTTCGCCGAACTGCTCGAACGCGGTCCCCGGATGGGCGCCGGCCTGGACTGGAAGACCAGTCTGCAGGAGCTCACCGCGGAACGCGGCATCGGCGTGCCCAGCTACGAGATCACCTCGACCGGTCCCGACCACGACAAGGAATTCACCGCCACCGCGGTGATCGGTGGCCAGGCCTACGGGCAGGGCGTCGGCCGGTCGAAGAAGGAAGCCGAGCAGAAGGCCGCGGGCGCTGCGTGGCAGGCGCTCACCGCGGACGGTTCCGCCGAAGCCGGTGACTGATGCCCGAACTGCCCGAGGTCGAGGTGGTCCGGCGCGGACTCGAGGAGCACGTCGTCGGCCACGTCGTGGAATCGGTCCTGGTCAAACATCCGCGGTCGGTGCGCCGCCACGAACTCGGCGGTGACGATCTGGCCGGCCGGATGGCGGGCCTGCGGATCGAATCCGCCCGCCGCCGCGGCAAATTCCTGTGGCTGACCTTCGACGATCCCGATGCCGCACTCGTCGTCCACCTGGGTATGAGCGGGCAGATGCTCGTACAGTCCGCGCAGGCGCCGCTGGAGAAGCACGCGCATATCGTCGCCGGACTCGACAACGGCACCCAGCTGCGCTTCATCGATCAGCGCACCTTCGGTGGCTGGGCGCTGAACCGGCTCATCGCTCTCGACGGTGAGGAACTGCCGGAATCGGTCGCCCACATCGCGCGCGATCCGCTCGACCCGCGTTTCGACACCGAGGCCGTGGTCGCGCGGATGCGGACCAAATCCTCCGAGATCAAGCGGGTGCTGCTGGATCAGACGGTGGTCTCGGGCATCGGCAACATCTACGCCGACGAGGCGTTGTGGCGAGCCCGCATCCACGGCGAACGCCCCGCCGCGGCGCTCACCCGGCCCGCGCTGCGGCGGCTGCTGAGCGAGGTGCAGGCGGTGATGGGTGCGGCCCTCGACGCCGGCGGCACCTCCTTCGACGCGCTGTATGTCAACGTCAACGGCAATTCCGGATACTTCGAGCGGTCGCTGGCCGCCTACGGCCGCGAGGACGAACCGTGCCGTCGCTGCGGCGCGCCGATCCGCCGCGAGAAGTTCATGAACCGCTCGTCCTACTCCTGTCCGCGCTGCCAGCCGAAGCCCCGGCGATAGCGGCGAGCACGCGCTAAATTTGCGGTGTGTCCGATAAAGCCACTTCGTACGAAGGGAGAGCGGATGCGCAAGCTCACCTACTTCGTGGCCTCGACCATCGACGGGTATATCGCCACCTCGGACGGATCGGTCGACTTCTTCCCGGTCGGCGGTGACCACGGCCCCGCCATCACCGCGCAGTATCCGGAGACGTTACCGACCAAGATCCGGGAATCGCTCGGGATCGACAGTCCGGGCGAAAGTTTCGACACCGTGATCATGGGTCGCAAGACCCACGATTTCGGGGTGCGGACCGGCACGTCGAGCCCGTATTCACATCTCCGGCAGTTCGTCGTGTCGACCACCCTGCCCGGCGATCCGGATCCGGACGTCGAGCTGATCTCCTCCGACCCGCTGGGGCGCGTGCGCGGGCTCAAGCAGGAGAAGGGCTCGGGTATCTGGTTGTGCGGCGGCGGTGAACTGGCACAGGCGCTGCTGCCGGAAATCGACCAGATCTTCCTCAAGTTGTATCCGATCGTGCTGGGGCACGGCCGGCCGCTGTTCGGCGCGGGACCGCGGCTGCCCGAGCCGGCGCTGTTCCGGGTGCTCACCGGCCGGGTGTTCGAGGACGGAGTGTCGTTCATCAAATACAGCCGGTTGCCCTAGTGGGCGGCCAGGTTCCGGATCCGGTGGCCGCGCTGCGCGAGATCGCGTTCTGGATGGAACGCGATCTCGCGCAGACCCATCGCGTCAAGGCCTACCGGCGGGCGGCCGATGTGGTGGCCGACCTCTCGGACGCCGATTTCGAGCGTTACCGCGAATCCGGTGCCTGGCAGGAACTTTCGGGCATCGGCCCGAAGACCGCGGCGGTGATCGAACAGGCGTCCGCCGGCGCCGTACCGCAGCGACTGACCGAATTGCGTTCCGCCGCAAAGCCGATCGCACCCGCCGGTGGCGAGGTCCGCGCGTTGCTGCGGGGCGATCTGCACACCCACTCCGACTGGTCCGACGGCGGCAGCCCGATCGAGGAGATGATGCGCACCGCGCAGGCGCTGGGCCACCAATACTGTGCGCTGACCGATCATTCGCCGCGTTTGAAAGTCGCCAACGGACTCTCCGCGGAGCGGTTGCGCCGCCAGCTGGACGTGGTCGCCGAACTCAACGAGCGGCTCGCGCCGTTTCGCATTCTCACCGGTATCGAAGTCGACATCCTCGACGACGGCACCCTCGACCAGCAGGCCGAGCTGCTCGCTCGCCTGGATGTCGTTGTGGCCAGCGTGCATTCGAACCTGCGCGCCGACTCGGCGACCATGACCAAACGCATGGTGTACGCGGTGGCGAATCCGAACGTCGACATCCTCGGCCACTGCACCGGGCGATTGGTCGCCGGTAATCGCGGCATCCGGCCGGAATCGTCGTTCGACGCCGAACTCGTCTTCGAGGCTTGCCGCCGTTACGGGACGGCCGTGGAAATCAACAGCCGTCCCGAACGGCTCGATCCACCGAGCCGGCTGTTGCGCCTGGCCGTGGAGATGGGCTGCTACTTCAGCATCGATACCGATGCGCACGCCCCCGGCCAGCTGGATTGGCAGGGCTACGGCTGTGAACGCGCCGCGGCGAACGAGGTCCCGGCCGATCGCATCATCAACAGCCTGCCGTTGGATGAACTCCTGGCGTTCACCGCGCGGTGACCCCTCGCGGCGAACCGGGCCCGCTCAGAGGATCGCGAATGCGACGACCATGCCGATCGCCAGATGCGCGGCGGCCACCAGCAGCGACTGAATCTGGTAGCTGGACGATTTCAGCAGATCGCCGATGTGCAGGCCGACCAGCCATTCGAGCAGCCGGATGGAGACCACCTGCGCGATGATGCCCACCAGCCCGTAGATGCCGGTGGCGATCAGGCCCTCGACGAGCCGGCCGCCGGAGGAGTAGATCGCCAGCACCACGATCAACGCCATACTCACCATGCCCGCGGAGGCGATGACGACCGCGTTCGGATTACCGGCGGCGACCATCTTGCGCAGCGGTCCGGGCGTGGAACTGTCGATGGCCTGGAATCCGATCAGCATCAGGGCCAGACCCAGCACCGCGTACAGCGCGATCGCGCCGACGCCGTGCCCGACGGAGCTCCAATACCCTGATTCGAGCGCGAGGGTGGACGACACAGATTCCTCCGGTGATGTTGATCGAGTCGCTGAATGCTACTTGGTCGGAATGCGATGCGGAACGAAGGTGGAGCCGTCGTCGGTGATCAGGCCGGGGGATTCGCGGATGCCGAGACCGGCCGAGGTGTCGCCGACGATCCAGGCGCCCAGGACCGGCCGCAGGCCGTCGAAATCCGGTAGCGGATCGAGAAGTTGGTAGACGAACCCCTCCTCGCCGTACACGCCGCCGGTCGAGGTCTCCATCCCGGCGCCGACGATGGTCATATTGGCGCCCTCGCGGCCCAGCTTCGGTTTGCGGATGTACTCGGTGAGCTCGTGCGGGTCGTCGAGATAGGCCGGCAGCAGATTCGGATGCCCGGGATACATCTCCCACAGCACCGCCAGCAGCGCCTTGTTGGACAGCAGCGTCTTCCAGAGGGGTTCGACCCAGGCGGTCTCGGGGATGGAGTCCACCACGCGCTTGCCGAAATCGTCGTCGAGCGCCCACTCCCACGGATACAGCTTGAAGATCGAACCGATCGGCGCCTCGGCCAGATCGACGAAACGCTCCAGCTCGGTATCGAATCCGATCTCCTCGATCGGCAGTGCGATGGTGTCGAAACCGGCCTCGGCGGCGGTCTCCTGCATATACGCGGTGGTCACGTTGTCCTCGCCGGAGGCGTCGGCCGAGGACCAGGTGAAGTGCAGCTGATTGGTGGGCAGCTGGTCGAGCAGCTCGCCCCAGCGCTCGACCAGGCGCTCGTGCAGCGAATTCCACTGGTCGTCGTCGGGGTAGACGTCGGTGAGCCAGTGCCACTGCACGATGGCCGCTTCCAGCAGCGAGGTCGGCGTATCGGCGTTGTACTCCAGCAGTTTCGCCGGACCGCGGCCGTCGTAGCGCAGATCGAAACGCCCGTAGACGTAGGGGTCGCTGCGATGCCACGACTTCTTGATCGGCTCCCAACTCCATTCGGGCAGGCCGAAATCGGCGAAGCGCTCGGTGAGCACGATCTGCTCGACCGCGTGCAGGCACATCGAGTGCAGCACCTCGACCTGGGCCTCGAGCGCGAGGATCTCGTCGAGATCGAATTCGTAGTGCACCGATTCGTCCCAGTACGGGCGCGACTGTCCGTTCGCGTCGCGGCCGGGCGAGCCGAATACCAGCCCTTGATCGGCGATGATCTTCTGCCAGCCGGTACGTTGCCGGTTGCGCATCCGACGCATCTAGGAGCCTCCACTGGTGGAACCGGATTTACTGCCGAGACCGCCTCGTACGACGGTCCCGCTCTTGGTGCTCACGGTGGCCTTCTTCGGCGCGACCGTGCTGCCGCCGACGGGCGCGCGCCCGACGGTGTTGTTGCCGCCGTAGTAGTAGCGGTACTGGTGGCCGTTGTAGAGGAAGATGCCCGGTCCCAGGCCGCCACCGCCGTAATAGCCGCCGGTACTCGCGTAGGACTGGGCGCGCACACAGTCGTCGTCGGGTACGACCTGCTGTTGCCCGTTGTCGTCGGTGATGCAGTAGGCGGTCACGTTCGCGGGCCGGTGTGCGGCCTGGTAGGCGAGATATCCGGTGCCGACCACCGCGGCGATGCCGGCCACCGCCACGCCGCCGATGAGCAGCCGTTTGCGCTTGCGCCGCTTGGTTTCCGCGGCCTCCGCCGCGGCCCGCTCCGCCTCTTCGGCGCGTTTGCGGGCCTTGTCGCGCGCCCGCGCCTCGGCCACCGTCGGCGGGCGGGGCTGGGTGACGCCGGCCTCCTGCCGCTGCATACTTCCGCGCAGGCGCCGGGGCCTGTCGGATTCGCCTGCGGCGCCAGAATTTTCACCCTCGGGATCGGCCGGCCCACCGGCGTCGGCGCCGAAAGCGTTGTCCGACAGCGGGTTCGGCGCACCGGGGGTGGCCAGGCCGGGAATCGTCGAGGCCGGGTCGGGGAAGCCGGGCAGGATGGGCGTGCCGGGGAGAGTCGGCGCGGTCCGCGGATTCGGGAGGGTGGGGTCCGGTTCGCCCAGGCGTCTCGTCGGTTCCGCCTCGGATGCGCCGGTTTCGCGCTCGCCTTCGGGCTGCGCGCCGAAACGCACCGTCGGATCCGAGGCGCCGATTCCCTTCGACTCGCCGGATTCCGTGCCGCCCCCGGTGCTGTCTTCTCCCGCGGACGGGGTGTCGCGGGGGCCGTGCGAATCCCGATCCCCGGATCCGCCGCCCGGCTCATGTGTTGCCAACGATCGACTCCTGTATCCCCGCCGCTACCGTTCCTCGAAGCCTGTTATTCCGCCGAGGGCGGCGCCCCAGTTTTCCACAACCAGGTCGACTCGACCAGGCGTGTCACCCGACCGCAACAATGCCAGCAAACGCTCGCACGCCGGTCGCGGACCCTCGGCCACCACGTGCACGCGCCCGTCCCGGGTGTTGCGGGCGTGGCCCACCAAACCGAGCTCCAGCGCCCGCGCTCGCGTCCACCAGCGGAACCCGACGCCCTGAACCAGGCCGTGCACCCAGGCGCTGAGCCGGACGGGGTCGGGGCTCACGAGTCGATCTTGTCGATCTGGAACGTCAGATTCACCGTGGTGCCCGCCTTCAGCGTCCGTCCCACCGTGCACACCTTGTCGATGGCGCGCTGCACGGTGACCAGCAGGCGCTGGCGCCCGGCCTCGTCGAGTTCGGACAGGTCCAGTTCGACGATCTCGTTCAGTTCCGGATACACCTCGTTCTCGCGGTCGGCGTCGCCGGAGACGCGGATCGTGGTGTCGTAGGTCTCGCCCAGCCGGTTGGACAGCGGGAAGTCCGAACTCATCCCGGTGCAGGCGGCCAGCGCGATCTTCAGCAGCTCGCCCGGGGTGAAGACGCCCTCGACGCCGTCGGAGCCGATGAGTACCTCGGCTCCGCGCGAGCTGCGCCCGGTGTAGCGGCGGGTGCCGGTCCGCTCCACCCACAATTCGGTCACCGGCTTCGGCGCCTTGGCCTGCGGGGCGGCCGCGACGGTCGCGGGCTGCGCAGCGGCGGCGGCGGCGGCGGCGGTGGGTGCGGCGGAGTTGGCGGTCTGTTCGGACATACCGTCGATCCTGCCATCGTGCCCGGCGTATCCGCACCGCACACCGGCTTTCACCACGGCCTGCGGAGGCCGTTGTGTCCGATATCACCGGTTCTGCCGGGCGTCGCCGGGCCCGGGTCAGGCTTGGAATCGGTACCCCATACCGGCCTCGGTGAGCAGATGTTTCGGCTGGGACGGGTCGTCTTCGAGCTTGCGCCGCAGCTGCGCCAGATACACCCGGAGATAGTGGGTTTCGGTCGCATACGTCGGGCCCCACACCTCGCGCAGCAGTTCCCGGCGGCCCACCAGTTTGCCCTGATTGCGCACCAGCATTTCCAGCACACCCCATTCGGTGGGCGTGAGGTGGACATCGCGGCCGCCGCGGATGACCTTCTTCGCCGCGAGATCGACGGTGAACGAGGACGTTTCCACGATCGGCGCCGACTCCTCGGCCGTCGAGGCGGAACGCCGCACCGCCGCCCGCAGGCGGGCCAGCAGTTCGTCCATGCCGAACGGTTTGGTGACGTAGTCGTCGGCGCCGGTGTCGAGGGCCTGCACCTTGTCCGAGGAATCGGTGCGGGCGGACAGCACGATCACCGGCATCGAACTCCAGCCGCGAATTCCGGCCAGTACCTCGACACCGTCGATATCGGGCAGGCCGAGATCCAGCACGACCACGTCGGGGTGTTTCTCCGCGGCCGCCCGCAGGGCCGCAGCGCCGGTGGCGGCGGTGATCACCTCGTAGCCACGCACCGACAGATTGATCCGCAGCGCGCGCAGGATCTGCGGTTCGTCGTCGACGACCAGCACGCGGGTCGCGGCCGGCGGTCGTTCGGCCGATGTCACGACGCCTCCTGTGTCTTGCGGGACACCCGCACCCGGTCGGCGGCGCGAGCGGGCTGCGCAGTGTTGCTCACGACGCCTCCTGTGTCTCTCCTGCCGGCAACTCGATCACCATGGTCAGCCCACCTCCCGGCGTCGGTTCGGCGTGTACGGTCCCGCCCATCGCCTCGACGAATCCGCGGACCACCGACAGGCCCAGGCCCACACCGGTCGAATTGTCGCGGTCGCCCAATCGCTGGAACGGCTCGAACATCTGGTCCTCGAGTCCGGTCGGAACGCCCGGACCGTAGTCGACCACTGTGATGGATACCCGGCCGCCGTCGCGTTCGGCGCCAACCCGCACCGGTGTGTCGGGGACCGTCGTTCCGGCCGGCGCCGAGTAGCGCAGCGCGTTGTCGATCAAATTGGCCAGCACCCGTTCCAGCAGGCCGCTGTCGGCATAGACCGACACCTCGCCGACTTCGACCTTCACCCGGTCCATCGCCGCCTGCCGCACACCGCGGGTCCCCATCCCGACGCCGACGACCGCGCGGTTGACCACCTCCTCCAGGTAGACCTGTTTGAGGTTGGGTTCCACGGCGCCGGCCGCGAGCCGCGAGGAGTCGAGCAGATTGCCGACGAGCGCGGTGAGCTGATCGGTGGATTCCTCGATGGTTTCCAGTAATTCGGCGGTATCTGCGGGGGAGAACTGCACGTCCTCGCTGCGCAGACTCGATACCGCCGCCTTGGCCGCGGCCAGCGGCGTGCGCAGGTCGTGGCTGACCGCCGACAGCAGTGCGCGGCGCAGCCGGTCGGCCGCCATCACACCGGCGGCCGCCTGGGCCTGGTCGGCGAGTTCACGCTGGCGCACGAGCCCGGCCGCCTGCCCGGCCACCGCGGCGAGCACCCGGCGGTCCCCGGGTGTCAGCGCGCGCCCGCTGAGCAGCAGCCAGTGTTCCTCGTCGCCGGCTCCGATCGCGGTATCGGCGGCGCCGGGGGTGCGCGCCGGATTGTCACCGACGCAGGCGATCACCTCGGCGTCGCTGACGAAACTCACCGCCCGCTGACGGTAGATCTCGCGGGCGCGCTCGAGCAGATCGGGCAGGTCGGCGCCGTGCAGGATCGCGCCGGCGAACAGGGTCAGCAACTCGGCTTCGCGCGAGGCCGTGCGTGCCTCGCGGGTGCGATTGGCCGAGATGTCGACCAGCGCCGCGACCGCCACGGCAACCCCCGCCATCACGACGATGGTGAGGAAATTGTTGGGTTCGGCGATGGTGAGGCTGTGGCGTGGGGTGGTGAAGAACCAATTCAGCAGCAACCCGCCCAGCACCGCCGACAGCGCGGCCGGCGCGACACCGCCCAGCAACGCGACCGCGATCACGCCGATGAAGTACATCGCGCTCTCACCGGCCAGATCCAGTCGCGAATCCAGCCACAGATAGCAGACCAGGGTGATCAGGGTGGGCACGACCAGCGCGGCCAGCCACGACACGGTCGGTCGCTGCCGCCGCAGCAGGGCCGACCAGCGCAGCCCTCGTTGCGCTTCCTCGTGGGTGACCATGTGGACGTCGATGGTTCCCGAGCGCTGCACCACGGTCGCGCCGATGCCCTGGTCGAGAATCCGCGCCCACCGCGAGCGCCGTGAGGTGCCCACCACCAGCTGGGTGGCGTTGACCTGCCGGGCGAAATCCAGCAGGGCGTTCGGCACGTTCTCGCCGGTCACCGTGTGCAGGCTGGAACCGAGCCCGGCGGCGAGCTCACGCAACCGGTGCAGCCGTTGCGCCGATACCCCGGCCAGCCCGTCGCCGCGCACGACGTGCACGACAATCAGCTCGGCACTGGATTTGGTGGCGATGCGGCTCGCGCGGCGCACGATCGTCTCCGATTCCGGCCCGCCGGTCACCGCGACGACCACGCGTTCGCGCGCCTCCCAGGTCGCGGTGATCTTGTGGTCGGCACGGTACTTGGCCAGCGCCGCGTCGACCTGATCGGCCAGCCACAACAGGGCCAGTTCGCGCAGCGCGGTGAGGTTGCCGGGCCGGAAGTAGTTGCGCAGCGCCGCGTCGACCTTGTCGGCGGTATAGACGTTGCCGTGGGAAAGCCTGCGCCGCAATGCCTCCGGGGTGATGTCGACCAGTTCGACCTGGTCGGCGCCGCGTACCACCCAATCCGGGACGGTTTCGCGTTGCACCACGCCGGTGATCTGCTCGACGACGTCGTTGAGGCTGTCCAGATGCTGGACGTTGACCGTGGAGATGACATCGATACCGGCGTCGAGCAGTTCGTGGACGTCCTGCCAGCGCTTCTCGTTCTTCGATCCCGGCACGTTCGTATGCGCGAGTTCGTCCACCAGGGCCACGGCCGGCGCCCGCCGCAGCACCGCGTCGAGATCCAGCTCGGGCAGGGTCGTGCCGCGGTAGGTGCGCATCGCCGGCGGTATCCGTTCGATGCCCTCGAGCAGTTCCGCGGTCTTGCTGCGGCCGTGGGTCTCCACCACCGCGGCGACCACGTCGCGGCCACGGCTTATCCGCCGATGCGCCTCGCCGAGCATCGCGTAGGTCTTTCCCACGCCGGGCGCGGCCCCGAGGTAGATGCGTAGTTGTCCGCGCTTCACAGGTCCATCATCGCGCGATTCGGACGACGTGGACGGCGCGAAACCCGGACGACCCGGGTGGTTCGCCCGCCGGCAACGCGCAGACCCAGCGCGCAGCTGACGAAGACGATGATCACCATCGCCGCGACCGCGAAATCCGGCACTGTCTTCTCCTCACGACCCCGATGATTGCCGATGTGCCGGTCGACTGGGCGAACCGGACAACACACTGTGCACCTGCGCGGGCGATCGTTCGCCGATCTTGACGCTTTCTTGACGAGGCCGGTGCCGACTTTGACGGCGCGTTCGCGGACGTCGGAGGGACGTAAGCACCTCGTCAAAGCCGTCGTCCGCGCCGCTAAGAAGCCGTCAAGGCCGTCGAGAACGGACCGTTCGAGGCGCTTGACTCTCTGGCGGCGCATCCGCTCCGGATGCCGTCAACAGAGAGGTTTGCACTTATGTCTGTCGCGGTGTTCACCGTCGTGACCGTGGCGATCTTCGCCCTGCTCGGCCTGCTCCAACGGGGGGTGGAACGGCTGTGATCGAGAACATCGTCGGTCTGATCCTGGCGCTCGGCGTCGCCGTCTACATGATCGCGGCGCTGCTGTTCCCGGAGAGGTTCTAGGTGAGCACAACCACTGCCGGGGTCGTCTTCGTGGCGACCCTGATCATCGCGCTCGCGGCGGTCCACCTCCCGCTCGGCGACTACATGTACCGGGTGTATTCGGGCACGAAACACTCGCGTGCCGAACGCCTCCTCTATCGCGCCATCGGGGTCCAGCCCGGAGTGGAGCAGACCTGGGGCGTCTACGCCCGCAGCGTGCTGGCCTTCTCCGCGGTGAGCGTCCTGGCGCTGTTCTTCCTGCAGCTGATTCAGGGCCACCTGCCGTTGCATCTGCACGAGCCCGGGACCGAGATGACCGCGGCGCTGGCATGGAATACCGCGATCAGCTTCGTCACCAACACCAACTGGCAGAACTACGCCGGTGAGTCGACGCAGGGACATCTGGTCCAGATGGCGGGCCTGGCCGTGCAGAACTTCGTCTCGGCCGCGGTCGGGATGGCAGTCGCGGTCGCGCTGGTGCGCGGGTTCGCTCGCCGCCACACCGGCGACCTCGGCAACTTCTGGGTCGACCTCGTGCGCGGCACCCTCCGGATCCTGCTGCCCATCGCGTTCGTATTCGCGATCGTGCTCGTCGCCGGTGGCGCGATCCAGAACTTCCACCTGCACGATCAGGTCGCGCAGACGATCACCGGTGCGACGCAGACGATTCCGGGCGGGCCGGTCGCCTCGCAGGAAAGCATCAAGGAGCTGGGCACCAACGGTGGCGGCTTCTTCAACGTCAACTCCGCGCACCCGTTCGAAAACCCGACGGCCTGGACCAACTGGGTCGAGATCTTCCTGATCCTGCTGATCGCCTTCTCGCTGCCGCGGACCTTCGGCCGCATGGTGGGCAGCACCAAGCAGGGTTTTGCGATCGCGTCGGTGATGGGCGTGCTCGCGCTGATCAGCGTGACGCTGACCAACTTCCTGCAGTTGCGCCATCACGGCACCGTGCCGACGGCGGTCGGCTCGGCGCTTGAGGGCGTCGAAACACGGTTCGGCGTAGCCGATTCCGCGACCTTCGCCGCGTCCACGACGCTGACCTCCACCGGTGCCGTCGACTCCGCCCACGATTCCTACACCAGCCTCGGCGGCATGATGACCATGGTGAACATGCAGCTGGGCGAGGTCGCGCCCGGCGGTGTCGGATCGGGTCTGTACGGGATGCTGATCCTGGCGGTGATCACCGTATTCGTCGCCGGGCTGATGGTCGGGCGCACACCGGAATATCTCGGCAAGAAGATCACCCCGCGCGAAATCAAGTTCGCCGCATCGTATTTCCTGATCACTCCGCTGATCGCGCTGGTGGGTACCGCGATCGCGATGGCGTTGCCGGGCGAGCGCGCGGCCATGGCGAACTCCGGTCCACACGGCCTGTCGGAGGTGCTCTACGCCTTCACCTCGGCCGCCAACAACAACGGCTCGGCCTTCGCCGGGCTCAGCGGCAACACCGTCTGGTGGAATACCGCCCTCGGCCTGGCGATGGTGTTCGGCCGGTTCGTTCCCATCATCGTGGTGCTCGCGCTGGCCGGATCGCTGGCCGCCCAGGGCCATACGCCCGAATCGATCGGCACGTTGCCGACGCACCGGCCGCAGTTCGTCGGCATGGTGGCCGGCGTGACGCTGATCCTGGTCGCCCTGACCTTCCTGCCCATGCTGGCGCTCGGGCCGCTCGCCGAAGGAATCCACTGACATGACCGCTCCGACAACCGATTCCGTGGCCACCCCGCGCGGTGCCGAGCCTTCCTCGCGCCGGAAGTCCCGGGGCATGTTCGATCCGGCGCTGCTGGCGCGGTCGCTGCCCGAGGCCCTGCGCAAACTGGATCCGCGCACGCTGTGGCGCAATCCGGTGATGCTGATCGTGGAGATCGGCGCCCTGTGGTCCACGATCCTCGCCGTCGCCCATCCCACGGTCTTCGCGTGGGCGATCGTGATCTGGCTGTGGCTGACGGTGATCTTCGCCAACCTGGCCGAGGCCGTCGCCGAGGGCCGCGGTAAGGCCCAGGCCGATACGCTGCGAAAAGCCAAGACCGACACCGTCGCCCGGCGGCTGGTGAACTGGCATCCGGGCGCCGAGGCGCCGGTCGAGGAGCGGGTTCCCGCACCCGAACTGCGGCGCGGCGACTGTGTCGTGGTCGAGGCCGGGCAGGTGGTGCCGGGTGACGGCGACGTCGTCGAGGGCATCGCCTCGGTCGACGAATCGGCGATCACCGGGGAATCCGCGCCGGTGATCCGCGAATCCGGCGGCGACCGGTCCGCGGTCACCGGCGGCACCACCGTGCTCTCGGACCGCATCGTCGTCGAGATCACCCAGGAGCCGGGCGGCAGTTTCATCGACAAGATGATCGCGCTGGTCGAGGGCGCCAGCCGGCAGAAGACACCCAACGAGATCGCGCTGAACATCCTGCTGGCCGCGCTGACGATCATCTTCGTGTTCGCGGTCGTGACGTTGCAGCCGCCGGCGATCTTCTCCAAGGTGAACAATCCGGGGGTCGGCGACAGCGCGGCGCTGAACGCGCACGGCATCACCGGCATCGTCATGGTGTCGCTGCTGGTCTGCCTGATTCCCACCACGATCGGCGCATTGCTGTCGGCGATCGGCATCGCGGGCATGGACCGCCTCGTTCAGCGCAATGTGCTGGCGATGTCGGGTCGCGCGGTCGAGGCCGCCGGCGATGTGAACACGCTGCTGCTCGACAAGACCGGCACCATCACCCTCGGCAACCGGCAGGCGTCGGGCTTCGTCGCCATGCCGGGCGTCACCGAGGACGAGATGGCCGACGCCGCACAGCTTTCCAGCCTTGCCGACGAAACACCCGAGGGCCGCTCGATCGTGGTGTTCGCGAAATCCGCATACGGCAAACGCGAACGCACCCCTGGTGAGCTCGCGGGCGCGAACTGGGTGGAGTTCACCGCCCAGACCCGGATGTCGGGCGTGGATCTGCGGGATGGACATCAGTTGCGCAAGGGCGCCGCGAGTGCGGTCACGGAATGGGTTCGGGTCCATGGTGGTTCGGTGCCGGAGGACGTCGGGCGGACCGTGGACGGCATCTCCGCCTCCGGCGGCACACCGCTGGTGGTCGGCGAACTGCTCGACGGGAAAGCCCGGCTGCTGGGTGTGGTCCATCTGAAGGATGTGGTGAAACAGGGCATGCGGGAGCGCTTCGACGAGATGCGCCGCATGGGGATTCGCACCGTGATGATCACCGGCGACAACCCGCTGACCGCCAAGGCGATCGCAGACGAGGCCGGAGTCGACGACTTCCTGGCCGAGGCCACTCCCGAGGACAAGCTGGCGCTGATCAAGAACGAACAGGCCGGCGGGCGCCTGGTCGCCATGACCGGCGACGGCACCAACGACGCTCCGGCGCTGGCGCAGGCCGATGTCGGCGTCGCGATGAACACCGGAACGTCGGCGGCCAAGGAAGCCGGCAACATGGTCGATCTGGATTCGGATCCGACCAAGTTGATCGAGATCGTCGAGATCGGCAAACAGTTGCTGATCACCCGGGGCGCGCTGACGACCTTCTCCATCGCCAACGACATCGCGAAGTACTTCGCGATCATTCCCGCGCTGTTCGTGGCGTTGTTCCCCGGTCTGGACGTGCTCAACGTGATGCGGTTGCACAGTCCGCAGTCGGCGATCCTGTCCGCGGTGATCTTCAACGCGATCGTCATCGTGGCGCTGATCCCGCTGGCTCTGCGCGGCGTCGACTATCGCCCCTCGAGTGCGTCGAAACTGCTCAGCCGCAATCTCGCCATCTACGGGGCGGGCGGCATCGTCGCCCCGTTCATCGGCATCAAACTCATCGACGTTGTCGTCCGATTCCTGCCTGGGATGTCCTGATATGCCTTCGTTCTCGATGCGATACACCACCTGGTTCCGTCAGCATCTGGCCGCTGTGCGGGCACTGCTCGTGCTGACGGTGATCACCGGAATCGCCTATCCGCTGGCCGTATTCGCGGTCGCGCAGTTGCCGGGCCTGCACAACAGGGCCGAAGGTTCGCTCGTCCACCGCGACGGGAAGCTGGTGGGCAGCAGCCTCATCGGTCAGGCGTTCACCGACGGCAACGGCGCGGCGCTGTCGCAGTACTTCCAGACCCGCCCCTCGAATTCCGCCCCGGCCGACGGCAGCCGCCCCGACGGCTACGACCCCACCAACACCGGCTTCGGCAACAAAGGTCCCGAGGACGTCGTCGACACTCTGGCCGCCGACCCGTCGCAGACGAAGACCGGTTTGCTGACCACGGTCTGCACGCGCAGCAAACAGGTCGGCGAGCGCGAGGGCGTCTCCGGGGCGCGACCGTTCTGCACACCCGGCGGGGTCGGTGCGGTGCTGGCGGTCTTCGGCCCCCGCGACAGCCACGGGCAGGTCACCGCCCCCACGAAGGTCGTCAGCGTGAACGAGGCGTGCCCGGCGACGCCGTTCCAGGACGCCTACCGCGGGGTCCGGGTGGACTGTGCCCAGCCCGGAACGGACTATTCGGCCGGGCTGATCGTCCCCGTCCGCGGTGACGCGCCGGCCGATACCCCGGTGCCCTCCGACGCGGTCACCGCGTCGGGGTCCGGACTGGATCCGCACATCTCACCGCGCTACGCGCAGATCCAGAGCGCGCGGGTGGCGGCCGCCCGGGGTGTCACGGCCGAACAGGTCGCCGCTGTGGTGGCGGCACATACCGACGGTCGGGACCTGGGCTTCCTGGGAGAGCCCAGGGTCGACGTCCTCGGCCTGAATCTCGAGCTGGACCAGCGCTACCCGGTGCGGCGCTGAGGCTCGGTGCCCGCGAACACGACGTGCCGTGGCGATCGGTGCCGGTGGCGATCAGGAGTGCAGCGCGCTGCCGGCCACCCACTGATCCCACGGCACGATCCAGTCGCCGTTGTTCCACGACGGCAGCGGCGGGCCGCTGGTGTTGCGAACCTCGACCACATCACCCGGAACCGCGAAGTTGTAGAACCAGCGAGCGTTGTCCAGGTTCAGGTTCAGACAGCCGTGCGAGGTGTCGGTATTGCCCTGCGCCCACACCGTGGAGTCGAGCTGGTGCAGGTAGATCCCGTCGCCACTGATCTGGGTGGCCCAGCCGATCGCCTCCTTGTAACCCAGGCGCGAGTTCACCGGCAGGCCGTAGCTGGAGGAATCCATGATCACCGGATTGCCCTTGCCCATCACGGTGTAGATGCCCGCGGGGGTGTTGAAGTAGATCGTCTTGCCGCCGACCTGCTCGCTGCCGCCGCGTCCCATCGAGGTGGGCATGGTGCGGATCAGTTTGCCGTTCTCGAACACCTGCACTTCGTGGGTGTTGTCGTCGGCGATGGAGACGTGCGAGTCGCCGATGGTGAAGCTGGTCTTGGAGTCCTCCTGGCCGAACAGGCCGGGACCCAGCTGCGCGCCGAAGATGTTCGCCGCGACGGTGACCTTGGTGCCGGGCTGCCAGTACTGCTGCGGGCGCCAGTGCGCGTTCTTGTCGTCGAGCCAGTACCACGAACCCTGGACCTGCGGTTCGGTCGTGACCGAGAGCCGCTTCTCGGCCGCCGCGCGGTCACCGACCGCCTCGTCGAAGTGGGCGACGATGACCGTGCCCACACCGTAGGTTCCGCCCTCGGCCAGCGGCTGTCCGCCGGTGGTGGTCAGATACGCCTTGACCTGGTTGCTGGGAGTGAGCGTGGTGAACGACGACGTCATCGGACCGCTGGGTCCGGTGACGGTGATGCCCTTGGCGGTCATGGTGTAGTTGTGCCCGTAACCGAGCGGAACCTTCGGTTTCCACGCGGTCCGCTCCGGATTGAGCGTGCCGTCGACCTGTTTGCCTTCTTCGTTGGTCAACGTCACATCCGTGAGGATGCCGTCGGTTGCGCTCACCTCGATGGTGCCGAGCGGATCGACGTCGGCACTCCCCGTGGCCGGGACCATCGCAATGGCCGGCGCGGCGGGCCCCGGGGTGCCCCGCGTCGGATTCGACGCGGGATCCGGGGATGACGAGCACGCGGCCATCAGCGTTGTCACCAGGGCGATAACCCCGAGCGCAACACTGAATCGGCAGCGGCGAGTGGACATGGTGTCTCCTGCGTTAGCCGTGCGCCTGGGCAAGCCCCCGCAGCGCACCAATCGCCTTACTGTCTCGGTACGTAGTTTACGGGGCTTTTTCAGGTGCTTGCACCTCGGTGGTGTTGCCCCGTGTTTACGCATCGTCGCGCCGGGTACTCCAGTTACTGTTGTGTGCCCAGTGGGCGCTCAGTGACCGATCGACCGGCGTGCCCGGCGTCGTGTGGTCCGCCACCGATGTCTGTTAGGGATGTGTGGTTATGAGAGAACGGTGCGAGACCACAGGCTGCGCGGCCGCTCGCACTGCTGAGGAACGGACGGGTCGGGGAACCACGCTCCGATGACGCGCAGCTGGACGAGGTGTGACGATGAGTGCAAATTTGATGATCGTAGAGGACGACGACCGGGTCCGCAGTGCGCTGCGGCTGGCCATGGAGGACGAGGGCTACGACGTCGCCGAGGCCGAGGAGGCCGAGGATGCGCTCGAACATCTGCGTGACAACGGCGCACCGGATGTGATGATCGTGGATCTGATGCTGGGGGAGATGGACGGATTCACCTGTATTCGTGAGATTCGTCGCGATCACGACGTGCCGATCATCGTGGTCAGCGCGCGTGACGACACTCACGACGTGGTGGCCGCCTTGGAGGCCGGCGCCGACGACTTCGTCACCAAGCCGTTCGAGATCAAGGAGATCACCGCGCGGATGCGGGCGCTGCGCCGCCGCGCCCAGCAAACCGTGGAGCCGCCGGCCCCGCAGGAGGTCGTGCTCGACGCCTATCCCGAAGCGCCGCTGGTGCTTTCGGCCGACGGCGGCACCGTGCACCGCGGCGACGAGGAGTTGCACCTCACCCTCACCGAATTCCGGCTGCTGTGCGAACTGGCCGAGACTCCCGGGCGGGTGCTGTCGCGCAGCGTCCTGCTCGAAAGGGTCTGGGACCGTGGGTTCTTCGGTGACGAGCGGATCGTGGACGTGCACGTCCGGCGGCTGCGGACCAAGATCGAGCGCGACCCGTCGGAGCCGGCGATCGTGGTAACCGTGCGCGGGCTCGGCTACCGCCTCGATGTGCAGCGCTAGATTTCCGCGCCTGCCCCGCCGCCAGATTCTGCGCGGTCGCGTGATCGTCGCTTTCACCGTCACGGGCCTGGTCTCGGCCTTGCTGGCGGTGTTGATCGCGAGGATCGACGGCGGCGGATGGGGCACCGCACTGGCCTGCGCGCTCGGCGGCACCGTGATCGGCGCGATCTTCGGAATCTGGCTGTCGCACCGTTTGCTGGAACCGTTACGCCAGGTCACCGGCACCGCGGCCAAGATCGCCTCCGGTGAGCTCGGCACCCGGTTGCCCGATACCGACGATCCCGATCTCGCCCCGACCGTGGACGCGTTCAACACCATGGTCGACTCGCTGCAGAACCGCATCGATCGCGAGCGCCG
The DNA here is from genome assembly GCF_001665695.1 of Nocardia sp. 852002-51101_SCH5132738. Lineage (NCBI taxonomy): Bacteria > Bacillati > Actinomycetota > Actinomycetes > Mycobacteriales > Nocardiaceae > Nocardia > Nocardia sp. 852002-51101_SCH5132738. Next base: position 76,647 of record NZ_LZML01000217.1, read on the forward strand.
GCTGGTCGGTGACGTGAGCCACGAGCTCCGCACCCCGCTGACCACGCTCACCACCAGCGTCGGAGTGATGTCGCGCTACGAGGATCAACTGCCGGAACGGTCGCGGCGGGCGCTGGAGCTGGTCCGCGCCGAACTCGACCATCTGCGCAGATTGCTCGACGATCTGCTGGCGCTGGCCCGGGCCGAGGCGCGCATGCACGGCGCCGACGCCGAACCGCTGTCGGTGCGCGAACTGCTCACCCACACCCTCGCGGAAATGCATTATTCACCGGAACTGCTGACCGTCGCCGACGACGGAATCGTGACCGGGCGAAAGCTCGAACTCGAGCGTGCCCTGGTGAATTTGCTCGAAAATGCGCAGCGGCACGGTGGCGGAGTGATCGCGGTGGGCGTCGCGCGCGCCGGCGACGAAATGGTGATCACGGTCGACGACGCCGGTCCGGGAGTCGCCCCGCAGGATCGGCAACGCATCTTCGAAAGATTCGTGACCGTCCGCCGCGGGAAACGGTCGGGCACCGGCATCGGATTGGCTTTGGTGGCCGAAACGGTGGCCGCCCACGGCGGCCGCGTGAAATGTGACGACCGTCCCGGCGGCGGGGCGCGATTCATGGTGTGGTTGCCCACCGTGACGAAATTCACCGATCATACTTCTGTAACACAACCGTAAAGTAGTCGCACGATAGACCTCAACGTTCGCGGGCAATTCTGAAGAGGTGATGCAGACCCGAACGCGGAGTATGTCATTCAGTTCTCCGGCAACCGACGAGCGGAACGGCCGTCGGAACGTTTCGACCCAGACGCTGATTCGTCGGCCGCGGGTGGACGACGGAGCGCGGATGTGGCGAATCGCAGTGGATTCCCAAGTGCTCGACGCCAATTCGAGTTACGCGTATCTGCTCTGGAGTCGTGACTTCGCCTCGACCACCGTCGTAGCCGAAATCGACTCGGAGATAGCAGGATTCGTCACCGGATATCTGCGCCCGGAATCGCCGGACACACTGTTCATCTGGCAGGTAGCCGTCGATCACGCCTTCCGCGGCCGCGGAGTGGGCGTAGCAATGCTGGATCGGCTCGTCGAAGACGTTGCCGACCAAGGTGTTTCGAAGTTGGAGACAACCGTTTCGCCGGACAACGAGGCCTCGCTGGCGATGTTCGCGTCACTGGCCCGGCGCCGTGACGCGGAAATGACGCGGGAGACGTTGTTCGAGCCAGAAGATTTTCCGGACGGGCACGAATCGGAGGACCTGTACCGGATCGCGCCACTGCAGAGTGACGCAAAACGATAGGAAGGATCATCGATGACCACCGCTGAGATGACCGTTTTCGAATCGCTCGAATCGAATGTCCGTGGATATTGCCGTTCCTGGCCCACGCTGTTCGACACCGCCTCCGGCGCTTGGCTGCGCGACGGTAGCGGACGTGATTACCTCGATTTCTTCGCGGGCGCCGGAGCGCTCAACTACGGGCACAACAATCCCGTTCTCAAAGAAGCATTGATCGATTACATCGCCCGTGACGGAATTACGCACGGACTCGATATGTCGACCGTCGCGAAGCGTGAATTGCTCGAGACGATCAACAAGGTTCTGCTGGATCCGCGCGGCCTCGATTACAAGGTCCAGTTCCCCGGCCCCACCGGTGCGAACGCGGTGGAATCGGCGCTGAAACTGGCCCGCAAGGTGACCGGCCGCACGTCGATTCTGAATTTCACCAACGCATTCCACGGCATGACCCTCGGTGCGCTCTCGGTGACCGGTAACGCGACCAAGCGCGCGGGCGCCGGAGTACCGTTGAATCACGTGAATCCGATGCCCTACGACGGGTATCTGGACGGCACCGACGATCTGGCATGGATGGAGCGGGTCCTCGATGACAATTCCTCCGGTGTGGACAAGCCCGCGGCGGTGATCGTGGAAACCGTGCAGGGTGAGGGCGGCGTGAACGTCGCTCGGGCGCAGTGGCTTCGGCACCTGTCGGAGCTGTGCGCCGCGCGCGGAATTCTGCTCATCGTCGACGACGTGCAGATGGGCTGCGGCCGGACCGGTCCGTTCTTCTCCTTCGAGATCGCCGGCATCACCCCGGACATCGTCACGCTGTCGAAGTCGATCGGCGGCTACGGCCTGCCGCTGGCGCTGGTGCTGATGAAGCGCGAGCTGGACCAGTGGGCGCCCGGTGAGCACAACGGCACCTTCCGCGGCAACAACCCGGCGTTCGTGACCGCCCGCGTGGCGCTCGAGCACTACTGGACCGACGACCGTCTCGAGGCCTCCACCGCCGCCAAGGGCGAGAAGATCCGAAAGTCGTTCGAGGCGCTCTCGGAGAACTTCGAGGGTGTCTCGACCCGCGGACGCGGGCTGGTGCAGGGACTGGTGTTCGACGACGCCTCGGAGGCGGGCAAGGTCAGCAGCATCGCCTTCGAGGAGGGCCTGCTGGTGGAGACCTCCGGCGCCGAAGACCAGGTGGTCAAGCTGCTGCCGCCGCTGACCATTACCGACGACGAACTCGACCATGGCCTGGGCATCCTGGACCGGGCGGTCGACATGGCCCGAGGAGGCAACTGACCATGATCGTGCGTACCACTGCCGAGATCACCGGAACCGACCGCGACGTCGCGGCCGAGGACTGGCGCAGCAAGCGGATCATCCTCGGCGGCGACGGGGTGGGTTTCTCCTTCCACGAGACGACGATTCAGCCGAACACCGTGCACGAGTTCCACTACCAGAACCACGTCGAAGCGGTGTGGCTGGTGGAGGGCGAGGGCACGCTCACGGATCTGACCAACGACGTCACCTACGACCTGGCGCCGGGAACGATGTACCTGCTCAACGGGCACGAGCGGCATCGGGTCGAGACCCGCACGCTGATGCGGATGCTGTGTGTGTTCAATCCGCCGGTCACGGGCAAGGAAGTTCACGACGAGAACGGTGTCTACCCGTTGGTGGCCGTAGGCGAGTAGTGATGTAGTGAGGAGGACGACGCCGCGATGACGTTGGCGGAGAGTCGAATCGACCGCTATCGGACCAGAACGGCCGTAGCGGTACCGCCGGTGGAGCGCACCGACCCCACGGTGTGGGGCACGGTGACCTCGCCGGAGCTGCAGAATTTCGATGCCGATGGGTACGCGATCCTCGACGAATTGCTGACCCCGATGGAGGTGGCCGATATCGCCGCCGACATCGATCGGCTGGCCGCCGATCCGGTGTTGCGTGCCGACGAGCGGGTGATCATCGAGAAGAAGTCGAACAGCGTCCGCTCGATCTTCGAGGTGCACAAGATCAGCGCCGTGGTAGCGGAGCTGGTGCGTGACGAGCGGATCGTCGGGATGGCTCGCCAGATTCTCGGTTCCGAGGTCTACATCCATCAGAGCCGGGTCAACTACATGCCCGGATTCGAGGGTGCCGGTTTCTACTGGCATTCGGATTTCGAGACCTGGCACGCCGAGGACGGGATGCCCTCACCGCGTGCGGTGAGCCTGTCGATCGCGCTGACCGACAACTACCCGTTCAACGGCAGCCTGATGCTGCTGCCGGGCTCGCACCGGCAGTTCATGCCGTGTCAGGGTGAGACTCCCGACGAGCACTACCGGGAATCGTTGCGCGAGCAGCAGATCGGGGTGCCCGCGCAGGAGGATCTGGCCCAACTGGCCGACAAGTACGGCATCGCGCAGTTCACCGGCGCACGAGGTTCGGCGCTGCTGTTCGATTCCAACATCATGCACGGCTCCTCGAACAACATCACCCCGTTCCCGCGGTCGAACGTCTTCCTGGTGTTCAACAGCGTGGAGAACACCCTCGAAGAACCGTATTCGGCCGGGCATCCGCGGCCGACCTACATCGCCTCGCGCGATTTCACCCCCGTGCGCTGAGCGGGGGTGACCCGATCACGTCGGGACCGATGATTGGCACGGGTTCGCTCCCGACGGTGGCGGGGCGAGCCCGGCATCCCCGGCGCGTTTTCGGCCGGAATCCGATTCGGATTCCGGCCGAAAACATGTCCGGGGCGCGGCGGTATGGGACCGCGCCCCGAAGATCGTGCGCGCCGCTCAGTCCCGCGTCAGCGCGGCGTAGCGGGCGATGTGCTGGTCCGCGGAACCCCATTCGGTGCGAATCGCGGTGAGCCGCTTGAAGAAATGCCCGATCGCGAGTTCCTCGGTCATGCCCATCGCGCCGTGCAGTTGCACCGCGTGCTGGCCGATGAAGCCGGCAGCGCGGGCGACGGTGGCCTTGGCCGCGGCCGCGGCCCGGGCGCGGACCTTCGGTTCGGCGTCGAGTTTCAGCGTCACCAGATAGGTGGCGGCCACGGCCTGTTCCAGCTCCAGATGCATATCGACCATGCGGTGTTGCAGCACCTGGAAACTGGCGATCGGCACGCCGAACTGGCGGCGCTGCTTGCTGTATTCGACGGTGTCGGCGAGTACCCGCCGCATGCCGCCCACGGCCTCTGCGCAGATGGCGGCGATCGCCTCGTCGATCGAGCGCTCGACCGACGCGTCGGCCGTTCCCTCGTCGCCCAGCAGCGCATCGGCGGGAACCCGGACGGCGTCGAGAACCAGATCGGCCGCGCGGCGTTCGTCGATCGTGCGATACGGATGCTGCGTCAGACCGGCCGCATCGGCCGGCACCAGGAACAGCGACAGCCCCGCCGCGTCGGAGGTGCGTGCCGTCACCAGCAGGTGGGTCGCCAGCGGCGCAGTGGTCACCACCGCCTTGGCGCCGTCGAGGACCCAGTCGTCGCCGTCGCGGCGAGCGGTCGTGGCGACGCGCGCGGGGTCGTAGCCGGAGTCGGCTTCCAGGGCGGCGAAGGCCGTGATCACGGAACCGTCGACGATGCCGCGCAACAGTTCCTCGGCCCGGGCGCCACCCGCGCGGCGCAGCAGTCCGCCGCCCAGGACGGCGGTGTCGACATAGGGTTCGACGACCAGGGCGCCGCCGAGCGCCTCGGCGATGATCATGGTCTCGATGGGGCCGCCGTCGAATCCGCCCACGCTCTCGGGCAGGGCGGCGCCCAGGATGCCGACCTCCTCGGCGAAGCCGCGCCAGATCTCGGGCTGGTGACCGGCGCCGACCCGTGCCGCGGCCCGGCTTTTCTCCAGATCGTAACGGGCGGCGAGAAATTCGGTGACCGTGTCACGGAGCAGTTGCTGTTCGGCAGTGAATTCGAAGTCCATCTCTCACAGTCCCAGGGTTGCCTTGGCGATGATGTTGCGCTGAATCTCGTTGCTGCCCGCGTAGATCGAGCCCGCGCGGTCGTTGAAGTACCGCAGCGGCGCGACGGCCTGCCACGGTTCGCCGCTGAGATATCCGTCGGCGGGAGCGACGAAGTCGGCGACCGGACCGCCCGGCATGGCAGCGTGCGGCTGATAGGCGCGCCCGCGCGGACCGGCGGCCTCGAGGGCCAATTCGGTGAGCCGCTGGCTCAGTTCGGTGCCCAGGATCTTGATCGTGGAGGCGGCCGGGCCCGGATCCTTACCCCGCGAAATCGCCGACATCGTGCGGTATTCCAGGATCTCCAGCACGTCGGCGCGGATGCGCGCGTCGGCCAGTTTCGCCGCGAAGGCCGGTTCGTCGAGCAGACTGCCGCCGGCGAAGCCGAGCTGTCCGGCGGCGTGCTCGGCCAGCGATTCGGCCAGCACCTGCAGCGCGGGACCGTAGGCCGAACCGCCGCGCTCGAAGTTCAGCAGGTGTTTGGCGACCGTCCAGCCCTCGTCGATGCGGCCGATGACGTTGGTCTTCGACACCCGCACCTGATCGAAGAACACCTGGTTCTGGACCTGTTCGCCCGAGGTCATGACCAGCGGCCGGATCTCGATGCCGGGGGTGTCCATCGGGATCAGCACGAAGGTGATGCCCTGCTGTTTGCGTTCCAGTTTCGAGGTGCGGACCAGGGCGAAGATCCAGTTCGCCTCGGTGGCGTGCGTGGTCCAGATCTTGGAACCGGTGCACACCAGATCGTCACCGTCGGACACCGCGGCCATGGTCAGCGAGGCCAGATCGGAACCGGCCTCGGGCTCGGAATAGCCCTGGCAGAAGAACACTTCGCCGGTGAGGATGCGCGGCAGGAAGTAGTCCTTCTGTTCGGGGGTGCCGAAGGCGATGATCGCGTGCGCGACCATCCGGATGCCCATGGGCGAGAGCGCGGGCGCGCCCGCGAGGGTGGATTCACGATCGAAGATGTAGTGCTGCGTCATGCTCCAGTCACAGCCGCCGTGGGCGACCGGCCAGGCCGGTGCGGCCCAGCCACGGGCGTGCAGGATGTGCTGCCACTGCATGCTGGCCTCGTGATCCGGGTACACGCTGGTGGCGAGCTGACCGGCGCGACGTAGTTCCGGGGTCAAATTCTCGTCCAGGAAGCGCCGCACCTCGTCGCGAAACGCCAGATCGGTGGGCGACCAGTCCAGATTCACGAAGAACTCCTTGTGCGATAAACGGGCCTCTACCTTCTCATTTACTTCGGGTCGAACGCAAATGGTCGTTAACTTATTGCGATTGCGGGCAGTGTGCCGGGGCGGTGGCGGGCTGGTGGGTGACGGCGTGTCGGAACGCGAAACCCGTGCCGGGACTTGCGATCTTGCGCATGGTGTGAGGAAAGATGTGGGTCCATGTACGCATCTCGAGTACTTCGTCTGTTCGTGCGCGCCGTTCCGGCCGTGCTCGTCACGCTGATCGCCGCGGCCACCTTCGCGGTCGCCGGTGGCGTCGCCTCCGCTCAGCCGCTGCCGGGCGTGCCCGCGCTGCCCGGCGCCGTCACCCGACTGGTGATCGCCCCCGGCCAGAACAGCACCGGCGGCAGCGGCACCGTGGCCGAGGGCAAGTTGGACAACTACTCCATCGCGTCCGCGCAGGGGCAGAAGCTGATCTTCGACGTCACCTCGAACAACGGCAACGCCCGGGTGACCGTCGGCCCGCTGGTCGGCCCGATGGCCGCCACCGAGGTTCCGCACGCCGAGATCGTCGCCGACGGCCTCGACTACCAGATCACCGTCACCTCCGCCGACGGCTCGCCCAGCGACTACACGCTGACCGTCACCGCCGCCTGATTCCGGCCCCGATTCGACGGATGCCGGGCGAACACGTTCGCCCGGCATCCGTCCGGCAACGAGGCCCGACCGGGTAGCCTGACCGACTGTGCACCTGAAGAGTCTGACGCTGAAGGGATTCAAATCCTTCGCGTCCGCGACGACGCTGCGGCTCGAGCCCGGCATCACCTGTGTGGTGGGGCCGAACGGGTCCGGTAAATCGAACGTCGTCGACGCGCTGACCTGGGTGATGGGGGAGCAGGGCGCCAAGGCGCTGCGGGGCGGCAAGATGCAGGACGTCATCTTCGCCGGGACCGCCGGACGGGCGCCGCTGGGCCGCGCCGAAGTCACGCTGACCATCGACAATTCCGACGGCGCACTGCCCATCGACTACTCCGAGGTCTCGATCACCCGCCGGATGTTCCGCGACGGCGCCGGTGAATACGAGATCAACGGCAACTCCTGCCGGCTGATGGATGTCCAGGAACTGCTCTCGGACTCCGGCATCGGCCGGGAAATGCACGTCATCGTCGGCCAGGGCCAGCTGTCGGCGATTCTGGAATCGCGCCCCGAGGACCGCCGCGCCTTCATCGAAGAGGCCGCGGGCGTGCTCAAGCACCGCAAGCGCAAAGAGAAGGCGGTGCGCAAACTCGATGCGATGCAGGCCAACCTGGCTCGTCTGACCGACCTCACCACCGAACTGCGCCGTCAGCTCAAACCGCTGGGCCGCCAGGCCGAGGTGGCCCGGCGCGCGGCCACCGTCCAGGCCGAATTGCGCGATGCCCGGCTACGACTGGCCGCCGACGATCTGGTGGCGCGCCGGCGTGAACTGGAAAGTCAGCAGAGCAAGGAAGCCTTCGCCCGCGAACAGCAGATCAACGTGCAGGCGGAACTGGATGCCGCCAATGCCGCGCTGGCGCAGCAGGAATTCCAGCTCTCGCGGCTCACTCCCGGCGCCGAGGCGGCCGCGCAGACCTGGTTCCAGCTCTCGGCGCTGGTGGAGCGGGTCAACGCGACCATCCGGATCGCCCGGGACCGGGCTCGCAACCTCACCATCGAACAGCCCACCGGGACCGGCCGCGATCCGGAACAGCTCGAGGCCGAGGCGGATCGGGTGCAGGCCGAGGAGGCCGAACTGCTCGAGGCGGTCGAGGTGGCCACGGCGACCCTGGAGGCCGCTCGCGATCAGTTGCTCGATCGTGAGCAGGCCGCCAAGGCCGCCGAACAGGCCCACCTGGCCGCGGTGCGCGCCATCGCCGATCGGCGTGAGGGCCTGGCTCGTCTTGCCGGTCAGGTGGATACGCTGCGCCACCGCGCCCAATCGGCCGACGGCGATATCGCCCGGCTGTCGGAGTCGCTGGCCGCCGCCCGGCAGCGCGGGGATGCCGCCGAGGCCGAATTCGAGGCCGTGCAAACCGAATTGAGCGAACTCGACGCCGGTGAGGAAGGTCTCGACGCCGCCTACGAACACGCCGCCCAGGCGCTGGAACTGGCCGATGCGCGGGTTACCGAACTGCGCGAACGCGACCGCGAGGCCGGGAAGAAGGTCGCCTCGCTCACCGCCCGCATCGAGGCGCTGACCATGGGCCTGGCCCGCAAGGACGGCGGCGCCTGGCTGCTGGACAACCGCGCCGACGGTTTGCAGGGCCGGCTGTCGGCGATGGTGCGGGTGCACAGCGGATTCGAGGCGGCCGTGGCCGCCGCGCTCGGGCCGCTGGCCGACGCTATCGCCGCCGACGCGCACCCCACCGCGCAGGCGGCGGTGCGGGCGCTGAAGGAGGCCGACGGTGGCCGCGCGGCCGTTGTCTACGGCGGTGCGGCGCAACCCGGTGGCGAGATCGGTGATCTACCCGCGGGAGTGCGCCCGCTCGTCGAGGTGGTCGATTGTCCCGACCGGCTGCGGGGTGCGGTCGCGGCCCTCACCGCCGGCACCGTGGTCGTCGACGATCTGGCGCAGGCGGCCGAAGTTCTCTCCGCCCGGCCGGAATTGCGGGTGGTGACCCGCGACGGGGATCTGAGCGGTTCGGGCTGGGTGCTCGGCGGCTCGGACCGCGCGCCTAGCCAGATCGAGGTGCAGGCCGAGATCGACGCCGCCGCGGCCGAACTGGTGTCGTGGCAGCGGCAGGCCGAGGAGGTCGAGGCCGCGCTGTCGGGTGCGCTGGCCGAGCAGAGCGATCGCAAACAGGCCGTCGACCAGGCGTTGCTGGCCTTGCACGAATCCGATCAGGCGTTGGTCGCGATCTACGACCGGCTGGGTCGCCTCGGCGCGACGGCGCGCAGCGCCCAGTCCGAATACGAGCGGCTGCTGACCCAGCGCGCCGAGGCCGAAACCGCGCGCGACCAGAATCTGACGGCCCTGGCCGAACTCGAGGGCCGGCTGCGTCATGCCGAATCCGAACAGTCCGATCTGGATTCCGATGCCGACGCGGGCACCGACACCGCCGGGCAGGAGCGCGAACAGGCCGCCGCGGCGCTGGCCGAGGCCCGTGCCATGGAGGTGGAGGCCCGGCTGTCGGTGCGCACCGCCGAGGAGCGCGCGGAATCGGTACGGGGCAAAGCGGATTCGCTGCGTCGTGCGGCCCGCGCCGAACGCGAGACCCGCGCCCGGGCCGAACGAGCCCAGGCCGCCCGCCGCCGTGCCGCCGAGGTGGCGGCGGTGGTCGCCGAATCGGCCGAGCGGATCGCCGCGGAGCTGGAAACCGTGGTGGGCGAGGCGGCCGCGCGGCGCGACGAGCTGGTTCGCCGGCGCACCGAATGCGCCGGGCAGGTGGATCAGATCAAGGAGCGGGTGCGGGCGCTGAGCACGCAACTGACGCAGCTGACCGATGCCGTGCATCGCGACGAGGTGGCGCGGGCCCAATCCGCGCTGCGCATCGAACAATTGGAGACCACCATCGCCGAGCAGTTCGGCATCGCGCTGGACGAACTCGTCGCCGAATACGGTCCGCATGTGCCGATGCCGCCGACCGCCCTGGAGATGCAGGAGTACGAGCAGGCCCGCGAGCGCGGCGACCAGGTGAGCGCGCCGCAGGAAATGCCCTACGACCGCGCGACCCAGGAGCGCCGCGTCAAACGCGCCGAGAAGGATCTCGCCACCCTCGGCAAGGTGAATCCGCTGGCGCTGGAGGAGTTCGCGGCGCTGGAGGAGCGCTACAACTTCCTGTCGACCCAGCTCGAGGACGTCAAGAAGGCCCGCCAGGACCTGCTCGATGTGGTGGCCGAGGTCGACGCCCGCATCCTGCAGGTGTTCACCGAGGCCTACGAGGACGTGGAACGCGAATTCGTGCAGGTGTTCGGCCGCCTCTTCCCCGGCGGCGAGGGACGGCTGCTGCTGACCGACCCCAGCGATATGCTCACCACCGGCATCGAGGTGGAGGCCCGGCCGCCGGGCAAGAAGGTCAAGCGGCTCTCGCTGCTGTCCGGTGGCGAGAAATCCCTTGCCGCCGTGGCATTTCTGGTGTCGATCTTCCGGGCCCGGCCGTCGCCGTTCTACGTGATGGACGAGGTCGAGGCGGCGCTGGACGACACCAACCTGCGCCGCCTCATCGGCCTGTTCGAACAGCTGCGGGAGAAGTCGCAGCTGATCGTCATCACCCACCAGAAGCCGACCATGGAAATCGCCGACGCGCTGTACGGGGTGAGCATGCGTGGCGACGGCATCACCCAGGTCATCTCGCAGCGGATGCGCGGGGAGAATCTGGTCGGCGCGACGACCTAGTCGCCCGCCGCGAACCGGGATTTCAGGACCGCGGCGCCGGTGCCGCCCAGCCACGTTTCCAGGCTCTGCAGGCCGGGGTGGATCGAGCGGATCTGCTCGATATCGGCATGCCAGCCGTGGCCCTGATGGGCCAGGCGCCAGGTGTTGCCGATCTGTTCACCCAGTGCGTCGGCTTCCGCCTCGGTGATTTCGCGATACCGCACCGGATATCCGGTCGCGCGGGAGATCAGTTCCGCGGCGGCAGTGGGGGCCACGGCGTCGCCGGCGAGTTCGAGTGTCCGGCCGGAGAATCGTCCGGGGTCGGAGAAGGCCAGCGCGGCCACCGCGGCGATATCGTCGACCGCGATCATCTGGGCCGGCCGATCGGCTGGAAACAGGTGGACGTTGACCCCGTCCACGAAGCCGTCGAGCGGCATACCCTGCGCCAGGTAGTTCTCCATGAACCGGACCGGGCGCAGCACGGTGTAGCGCATGCCGCTGTCGGCCAGTGCCTGCTCGATCTGCCGCTTTCCGGAACTGCCCCAGGAGGTCTCGTTGTCGAAGGAGGCCACGCCGGTGAACACGATGTGGTCGGTTCCGGCGTGCCGGGCGGCATCGATCACGGCGGCGCCGCGGGTCGCCTCCAGGTCGACATCCCAGCCGTCGGGCCCGAAGGCCGCCGGTGGCACGAGGAAGACGCCGCGAGTTCCGGCCACCGCCGCGGTCAGGGTGGCCGGGGCGTCGAAGTCGCCGACGGCCACCTGCGCGCCCAGTGCGGCGAGTTCGCGCGCTCCGGCGGCGGCCGGATCGCGGACCAGGATGCGGACCGGGACGTTGCGGGCGAGCAACGCGCGGGCTGTCGCGCCGCCCTGTTTGCCGGTCGCGCCGGTGACGAGAACGAGGTTGTCGTGGACGGTCATGTCGGAGGAACCTTTCGATAGAATCGGGTCGGTCGACCCGTATTCGCACGATAGGAACAGCGTTGTCGTCTCCGCCATCCGCAGATGTGGGGTTTCGTTACGACCTGCGCGCCCCGGCGCCAGGAGTGCCGGGGACCCGAATCGACGCTCGCCGCAACCGCGCTCGCGTCCTCGCCGCCGCGCAACGAGCCTTCGCCGAATCCGGAACGTCGGTGTCGCTGGCCGAGATCGCCCGCCGCGCGGGGGTGGGGGCCGGGACCGTGCATCGCCATTTCCCGACCAAGACCGACCTGCTCGAGGCGGTGCTACAGCAACGGATCGATCGGCTCACCGCCCGGGCGCTGGCACTGCGCGACGATCCGGATCCCGCGGCGGCCTTCCTGGGATTCTGCGCCGAGGTCGTCACCCGCACTCCGGGCAACAAGGCGATGTGCGATCTGCTCGACGCCGACGACGGCTGGCCGCGGACGCTGCTGCGGGATGCGGGGGAGCGATTTCACCTGGCTCTCGGGCAGCTGCTGGAGGCGGCGCGGCGCTCCGGTGGAGTGCGCGCCGACCTGACTCTCGCCGACGTGCTGGCCATCTTCACCGGATGTGTTGCCATGCAACGCGTTTCGAACACGCGGGACGAACTGTCCCGCCCCGCCGCCATGCTGCTGGCGGCGATGCGCACCGAACCGGCCGTAACGAAACCGGAAAACTCTTCACCCGGGCGTAACGAAACCGTGGCGGATACCGCGAATCGTGACGGTCGGAGTTGTCCGATCTGCGGGGCGGAATTGGCGCACGCGGAGACCGGACGGCCCGCCCGGTACTGCTCGTCCGCGTGCCGGCAGAAGGCTCACCGGCTGCGCCGGGCGGCGCGTGTGACGGGAAGAAATTCTCCAGCCGCCGAGTGATCCCCGGCCTTGTGGATTCGTCCATTCCCCGCAGGAGAACCGGCCCTTACGCCTGGCTGCCCGGAATGTCGTGTGCCGTGCGCGGGGTGGACGACAGCCCGTCGAACACTATGGCGAGCACTCGGTCCACCGCTGCCGGATAGGACTCGCCGGGCTGGGCGTAGACCTGCAGGGTCATGATGAGACCGACTTCGGTGGAACCGATGTCGGTGCGCAGGTCGCCGTCCTGCTGAGCTCGGCGGATCAGCGCGTCGATCCGATCCAGAACGGAGGCGCGCACCGCGCCCACCCGCGAATCGGTGCGGACCATCGCGTGGACGGCCGGTTCGATGGCCGCGGCCAGTGCGCCCAGGCGCAGTAGCGCGCACTCACGCAGGAATCGGCACAACCCGGCCCATGCGGTCGCCTCCTGCGCACCTGCCGATTCGGCCATGCGGGCGAGGCGGTCCAGGTGTGCTTGCGCGGTGGCGACCACCAGGGCGTCGCGGTCGGGAAACCGGCGATACAGCGTGCCGACTCCGACCCCGGCGCGATCGGCGATCAGCTTCATCGGCACATCGGTGCCGCGTTCGGCGAAGACGTCCAAGGCGGCGAGCAGGATGTGATCGCGATTGCTGCGAGCGTCGGCGCGCAGGGAATCCGGGTGGGTCGGTTCCAGGACCATCGGCGGCTCCAGTCGTGCTCAACAAGTGGACGAATTGCGTCCACTTAATCTACCATCAACCTAAGCGGACGAAATTCGGCCACTTGAGAGAGGTGGCGACATGGTTGAGGTGCTCGTTTCCGGAGCCGGAATCGCGGGATCGACGCTGGCCTACTGGCTGAGCCGATACGGATTCGAGGTGACCGTCGTCGAGCGGGCCGCCGGATCGCGGTCCAGCGGTAATCCGGTCGATGTGCGCGGACCGGCGCTCGAGGTGGTGACCGCTATGGGCGTCCTGCCCGAATTGCGCGCGGCCGCAACGGATGTGGACCGGTTACGGTTCGTCGACGCGCGCGGCCGGCGCCGCGCATCCATGGGGGTGGGCGATCGAGACCGCGGTGAGGTGGAGCTCGCCCGCGCGGATCTGGCCACCATTCTCGCCGCCGCCTCCGGCGACCGCGTCCGGATGCGGTGGGGCGACGGCATTTCCGAGATCGAGCAGTCCGGCGCGGGGGTTACCGTCGGCTTCGAATCGGGGGAGCGAGCGCACTACGACTACGTGCTCGGCGCCGACGGACTGCATTCGGCGGTTCGGCGGCTGACCTTCGGCGACGACCGGGAATTCGTGCGGCACATGGGGATCTACATCGCCACTGTCCCCGTCACGCGGTCCGCGAGCGAGCACGAGGTGGTCATGTACAACTCGCCGGGCCGATCGATATCGGTCCATCCCGCGGGCGGCCGTCCGATCGCGGCCTTCATGTTCCGGCGGGCGCCGGTGGCCGGTCTGGACCACCGCGACAGCGAGGCGCAGCGTCGATTGCTGGTCGCGGAATTCGCGGGGCGGATGGGACCGTTCGAGGATGTGCTCGACGAGGTGCGCGCCGGCGGTGACCTCTACTTCGACGCCGTCAGCAAGGTATCGCTGCCGCGCTGGTCGCGGGGCCGGGTCGCCCTCGTGGGAGACGCGGCCTCATGCCTGTCGCTGTTCGGCGACGGATCGAGCCTGGCCATCGCGGGTGCGCACACCCTGGCCGAGGAGCTCGCGACAGCGCCGCACGACCCGGCCGCGGCATGGGGACGCTACGAGCAGCGGCATCGCGATCGGATCGGCGCGGCACATCGAGGGGTTCGATTCGCTTCGGCGCTGATGGTGCCGGGATCGCGTCCGGCCATCGGGCTGCGCAATACCGCGGTCCGCCTGTTCGCGGCCGCCTGACCATCGCGCCGCGCGCCGAACCTCTCGGTCGCCGGGAGCGCGATGCTCAGGCTCGATCGACGGGCCGGTGAGCGATCACAGCAGATCGCTGACGTCGTCGGGGACGTCGACGGCGTATTTGCGCAAGGTTTCCATCGGCACGACCTCGAGCGCGTTCTCGTGGGTCGCGGCCAGAACGACCGGCGCGGCCACCCCGTCCTCGTGGGCGTGCAGCCACCGGACCGCGACCACACACCAGCGGTCGCCGGGTTGCAGTCCGGGGAAGTTGTTCTCCGGACGTGGGGTGAGCAGATCGTTGCCGATCGATTTCTGATGCTCCAGGAACTCCTGGGTCACGACGGTGCAGACGGTGTGGCTACCCAGATCCTCGGGGCCGGTGCTGCAGCAGCCGTCCCGGTAGAAGCCGGTGAGAGGATCGGTGCCACACTCCTCCAGCGGTCCCCCAAGCACATTTCGATCGGTCACGAGCCGATCCTATTGTCTCTGTGTCGGATTCGCCGCGCCTTGGGCGGTTGGTATCCGGACGGTTGCCGGTGATGCGTGGCCGGACGCCCTATCGTCCGACGTCGTCGGCGTGTCGGGGGTTCGCGGATCGTTGCGCGGAGAGTGACGAATCACCCGTACCGCCGCGGGCGCAACACCTGCCTGCCGCCACGCGGGGGCGTTCGCGGGTTCTGACAGGATGGGAGCCGTGACTGCGCAAGCCTGGATTCTGATCGCCGCGATCGTCGCCGTACTACTGGTGGCGTTCGTTGCCGGATTCGTCCTGTACAAGCGCCGCCGAGTGAGCATCACCCCGGCGGAGGAGCAGGACAAGCAGCTGACCGACCGGTCGGGTGGCTATACCGCAGCCGGTGGCTTCAATTTCAGTCAGAGCGGCGCGGGCTCGGGCACACTGACGCCACCGCGCCCCGAACCGGTCCCGATCGAACGCACCGACGACGAAGGTCAGCCGCATGTCGGCGACGACGCCGCCATCCCGCGCGACTCGGTGCGCCGGACCATCACCGACGTGCGGTTGCCCGAACCGGAGACCCTTGCCGACCGCCCGGCGGACGGGGCGAGCGCGACCGCGCCGACCGTCGAGCCGGAAACGACGGAAACACCCGGCGACGGCGTGGCCGCGCCCGAAGCACCGGCCGAGGCGGCCCCGGTGGAAGCCCCGGCCGAAGCTCCCGCCGCGCCGCCCTCGACCGACGGCGCCGCCACGATCGCGCCCGCCCCCGTCGAGCCGCCCGAGACCGCTCCGGCGGATTCGGCCCCGACCGCACCCGCCCCGACCGCGCCGACGCCCACCGCCCCGACACCCACGGCCCCGGTGCCCGAGCCCGCCGCGGTCGAGGAGATCGAACCCACCGCCGGGCGCCTCACCCGCCTGCGCGGGCGGCTGTCACGGTCGCAGAACGCGGTCGGCAAGAGTCTGCTCGGTCTGCTCGGCGGTGGCGACCTCGACGAGGACTCGTGGGAAGAGATCGAGGACACCCTGGTCATGGCCGACCTCGGCACCTCGGTCACGACGACCGTGGTCGAGCGACTGCGCGAGGAGTTGGCCGCGCGCAGCGTGCGCACCTCCGAACAGGCCCGGCAGGTGCTGCGGGATGTGCTGATCGAGGCCCTGCGCCCGGACCTGGATCGTTCGATCCGGGCGCTGCCGCATGCCGACCACCCGTCGATTCTGCTGGTCGTCGGCGTGAACGGCACCGGTAAGACCACCACCACCGGCAAATTGGCGCGCGTGCTCGTCGCCGACGGCCGTCGCGTGCTGCTCGGCGCCGCCGACACCTTCCGCGCCGCCGCCGCCGACCAGCTCCAGACCTGGGGCGAACGGGTCGGCGCCGACACCGTGCGCGGCCGCGAGGGCGCGGATCCGGCATCGGTGGCCTTCGACGCGGTCAGCGCCGGTATCGAGGAGGGGGTCGACGCGGTCCTGGTCGACACCGCGGGCCGGCTGCACACCAAGACCGGTCTGATGGACGAGCTGGGCAAGGTCAAGCGCGTGGTGGAGAAGAAGGCCGCCGTCGACGAGGTCCTGCTCGTGCTCGACGCGACCGTCGGGCAGAACGGGCTCACCCAGGCCCGGGTCTTCGCGGAGGTCGTCGACATCACCGGCGTGGTGCTCACCAAACTCGACGGCACCGCCAAGGGCGGCATCGTCTTCCAGGTGCAGCACGAGCTCGGTGTGCCGGTGAAACTGGTCGGCCTCGGCGAAGGCGCCGACGATCTGGCTCCCTTCGAACCGTCCGCATTCGTCGACGCCCTCCTCGGGTAGCGGCGAGAAGCAAAACGGCAGTTCCTCCTCATTTCGACACGGTCCTCACAGTGCGCCGACATGCGCTGTGTGCGCGCCGAAACCTGGTAGCAACACGGGAAGCTGATCCGTTCACGCATGCGAAACATCGCGGCGGCACGGATGAAACACCCGATCGCGACCCTTCTGTGCAGGCTCGTTTGCCGCAGTTCGGCCGGGCCCGAGATGAGGAGGAACAAGGTGGCGTATCCCTTGCTCGGTGTGCCCGACACCGGCGACACCGCGTGGATGCTGGCGAGCTCCGCGCTCGTTTTGTTGATGACCCCGGGACTGGCGTTCTTCTACGGCGGCATGGTCCGCTCGAAGAACGTGCTCAACATGATCATGATGAGCATCAGCGCGATGGGCATAGTCGGCGTGCTGTGGTCGCTCTACGGCTTTTCCGAGGCATTCGGTGACAACAAACTAGGCCTGATCGGCAACCCTGCCCAGTTCTTCGGGCTCAAGGGCCTGATCGGCACCAACGCCGTCAAGGCCAGCCCGGCCGACCCGTCGACCGGTGCGTCCGCGGTGGATCAGGTGAACATTCCGCTGGCCGGCACCATCCCGATGACGGTGTTCGTGGCCTTCCAGCTGATGTTCGCCATCATCACCGTGGCCCTGATCTCGGGTGCGGTCGCCGACCGCATGAAGTTCCGCGCGTGGGTGGTCTTCGCGATCGCGTGGTCGACCATCGTCTACTTCCCGGTCGCGCACTGGGTCTTCGACTTTGACGTCAAGGACGCCGCGGGCAACATCGTCCACCACGGCGGCTGGATCGCGAACAAGCTGCAGGCCATCGACTTCGCCGGTGGTACCGCGGTGCACATCAACGCCGGTGCCGCGGGCCTGGCGCTGTGCCTGGTGCTCGGCAAGCGCAAGGGCTGGCCGAAGACGCCGATGCGCCCGCACAACCTGCCCTTCGTCATGCTCGGCGCCGGTCTGCTGTGGTTCGGCTGGTTCGGGTTCAACGCCGGTTCCTCGGTGAGCTCCAACGGCCTGGCCGGTTCCACCTTCCTGACCACCACCTTCGCCACCTGCGCCGCGATGCTCGGCTGGCTGGTCGTGGAGAAGTTCCGCGACGGCAAGCCCACCAGCCTCGGCGCCGCCTCGGGCATCGTCGCGGGTCTGGTCGCGATCACCCCGTCCTGCTCGTCGGTGAACGTGCTGGGCGCGCTGGTGATCGGCGCGGTGGCCGGTGTGCTGTGCGCGCTGGCGGTCGGCCTGAAGTTCAAGCTCGGCTTCGACGACTCGCTCGACGTGGTCGGTGTGCACCTGGTCGGCGGTGTGGTCGGTACGCTGCTGATCGGTCTGTTCCTCGCCCCGGAATCGGGCGCGGCCTCCGGCGGCGCGAAGGGCTTGTTCTACGGCGGTGGTTTCGATCAGCTCGGCAAGCAGGCCGTCGGTGCCTTCACCGTGCTGGCGTTCTCCTTCGTCGTCTCGCTGATTCTGGGTCTGATCATCAAGTACACGATCGGCATTCGTGCTTCCGAGGAAGACGAGTTCAAGGGTATGGACGAGTCGGAGCACGCGGAGACGTCATACGATTTCGCTGCTGTGGGTGGCACGGCACGTACCGCCGTCAAGGAGGCATGACGCAATGAAACTGATCACTGCAATCGTCAAACCGTTCACACTCGAGGACGTCAAGTCCGGGCTCGAGCAGGCCGGTGTGCTGGGAATGACGGTCAGCGAAGTCCAGGGGTACGGCCGCCAGAAGGGGCACACCGAGGTTTACCGCGGCGCGGAGTACTCGGTCGATTTCGTGCCGAAGGTCCGGGTCGAGGTCGTCGTGGACGACGCCTCGGTCGAGAAGGTCGTCGAGGTGATCGTCGAGGCCGCGCGCACCGGAAAGATCGGTGACGGCAAGGTCTGGGTGACCCCCGTCGAATCGGTGATCCGGGTCCGAACCGGTGAACGCGGTGCCGACGCACTATAGGAGATGAACGATTCGGGCAGCCCCGCTCCCTGGCACCGGCCGGGGACGGGGCTGCCCGCATGAACGGGTGGTGGTTGCGGGTATGAGTGCAGACGAATTGTCCCAGGGCGCCAAGGATCTGGTGGCCGCACGAGATCAACTGCTCGACGGTGGTGATGCCCGGCGGCCCAGGCTGAGCGCCGAGGCGCTGCGGCAGGCGCTGGTCGACCTGCACGAGCTGTGGTTGACCACGAAGGGCGCGGAGCTGGGCATCACCGCCGACAGCGGGCTGGCCGTGGTGGCGGTCGGCGGACTGGGACGGCGCGAGATGCTGCCGTATTCCGATCTGGATCTGATGCTGCTGCACGACGACGTGGACCCGGCGCGGGTCGCCGAGGTGGCCGACCGGCTCTGGTATCCGCTGTGGGACGCCCACATCAAGCTCGACCACAGCGTGCGGACCGTGCCGCAGGCGCTGCGGGTGGCTGCCGACGATCTCACCGCCGCGCTGGGCATGCTCGATGCCCGCCACATCGTCGGCGACGCGGAGTTGAGCAATCTGCTCATCGGTGGCGTGCGCCGCGAATGGCGGACCGGAATCCGTTCCCGCTTCGGCGAATTGGTGGAGCAGACGCAGGCGCGGTGGAAGCGCAACGGTGAGATCGCGCACCGGGCCGAACCGGACCTCAAGAACGGGCGCGGCGGTTTGCGCGATATCCAGCTGCTCGACGCGCTGGCCATCGCCCAGCTGACCGACGCCATGCCCGGCCTGGGACCCGACGTTCCCGGCGGTGGTCTCGAGGCCGCCCATCGCCGGTTGCTCGACGTGCGTACCGAA
This sequence comes from Nocardia sp. 852002-51101_SCH5132738, assembly GCF_001665695.1. NCBI lineage: Bacteria > Bacillati > Actinomycetota > Actinomycetes > Mycobacteriales > Nocardiaceae > Nocardia > Nocardia sp. 852002-51101_SCH5132738. The sequence goes on from NZ_LZML01000217.1 coordinate 96,083, forward strand.
CTGCACCGGGTGGCCGGGCGTTCCCGTGATCAGCTGCGCGCCCAGGACGCGGACGAAATCGGCGCCGCCCTGCGCATCGGCGATCGATTCGATCTGGCGCGCACGCTCAGCGATGCGGCGCGCACGGTCGTCTATTCGGTCGACGTCGGCCTGCGCACCGCGGCCAACGCGCTGCCGCGCCGCGGTCTGGCCCGATTGCGGCGCCTGCCCGTGCGCCGCCCGCTCGACGAGGGCGTGGTCGAACATGCCGGTGAGGTGGTGCTGGCCCGCGACGCCCGGCCGCAGCGCGATCCCGGCCTGATCCTGCGGGTCGCCGCGGCCTCGGCGCGCACCGGCCTGCCGATGTCGGCGACCACCCTCAATCGCCTCTCCGAGGATGCCCCCGAACTGCGCGAGCCGTGGCCGCGGGAGGCGCTCAACGATCTGCTGGTGCTGCTCGGCGCCGGCCGCGGGACCATCGACGCGGTCGAGGCCCTGGATCGAACCGGCTTGTGGGGCAGGCTGTTTCCGGAATGGGGGGCAGTGCGCGATCTGCCGCCCCGCGATGCCGTGCACACCTGGACCGTCGACCGCCACCTGGTCGAGACCGTCGCCTACGCCGGTGCGCTGAGCACCCGGGTCGCCCGGCCGGACCTGCTGCTGCTCGGAGCGTTGCTGCACGATATCGGCAAGGGCCGCACCGAGGATCACAGTGTGGTGGGTGCCGAACTGGCCGATCGGATCGGTCAGCGGCTGGGCCTGTGGCCCGACGATGTCCACAGCCTGGCGACGATCGTGCGGCATCATCTGCTGTTGCCGCAGACCGCGACCCGGCGCGATCTCGACGATCCGGCGACCGCCGCCGGTGTGGTGGAGGCGCTGGGCGGTGACCGGCAGTTGCTGGAGCTGCTGCACACCCTCGCCGAGGCCGATTCGCTGGCGACCGGCCCGGGCGTGTGGGGGGAGTGGAAGGCCTCCCTGATCGCGGAACTGGTGCGCCGCGGCCATGCCGCGATGGCGGGAGAGCCCGCACCACAACGGGTTTCGCCGACGCCGGCGGTGGTCGACGCGGCCGTGCTGGACAGGGCCGCGGCCGGTGGCGTGCACGTGGAACTGACTCCCGGCGACGGACGCTACATTCACCACGTGACGGTCGTCGCCCCCGATACTCCCGGCCTGCTCTCGGAGGCGGCCGGGGTGCTCGCCCTGCATTCCCTGCGGGTGCTGTCCGCGACGCTGGCGGCCTCGGGTGACACCGCGATCGACACCTTCGTGGTGACACCGACCTTCGGCAATCCGCCCGACGCCGGACTGTTGCGCCAGGAGCTGATCCGCGCGATCAACGGCGATCTGAAGCTGGCCTCCGTGCTCGCGGACAAGGAGCGCGACGCGGCGGCTCGAACCAGTCCGTACGCCCAGGCCGAGCCGAGGGTGATCTGGATCGAGGTCGACCGGCCCGGTGAGTTGGTGCTCGAACTGCGTGCCGAGGACCGCATCGGCCTGCTCAGCCGGTTGGCCGCGGCATTGGCCGCCCAGGGCGCGGATGTGCGGTGGGCGAAGGCCGACACGATGGGCTCGGTGGTGGTCGACTCGTTCGGCCTCGGTCTGGGCGAGGACGACACCCCGCAGCGCCGCCGTGCCATCGAGGCGGCACTGCTGGGGGTCGTCCCGCATCAGGAGCCGAAGAAACCGAGCGAAACGGACACCGCCACGGGTGCCGGTTAGGTTTACCAACCTTCGCCCGGTTATCGGGGCAACCTGGTCGTTTGGTCCGTAACGCGGTAACCAGATCGTTGCGGCAACCTCTGCTGGATGTGATGTCCGCCACTCTACGATCTGGTGTAGATCGTGAAGTTGATCGTGATCGCAAGCTGTTCGAGCTGTTGCTGTACCTGTCCGGCGAGTTGGGTGCGTTGAGGGGAGCAGGTCGATGGCAAACGAAGTCGTGTCCTCATCCATGATCACCAGCGATTCGACCCACCACATCGCTCGCTGTGTCGGCGGCGACCACTGGGTGGTGTCCTGGCTTCCGGGCCGCACGCTGACCGGCGGGCAGGCGGTGGCGGCCATGAAGCTGGCCGGCGCGCTCGTCGACGGTGCACCCGGTGACGCCGACTGGGCGACCCTGGACGCCATGGCACTGCCACTGGGTCTGACCGGCCGCGAGGCCGTCTATCTGGTGGCCTACGAACAGCACGACTTCAGCCGGGCCCCGCGGCCGCGGCACAGCGCGCTGTCCTGACCGCAGGCCGGTGACGAGCCCGCCGCCCGGCCGGCGGCGGGGCTTCGACTAGGGCGAATCCACCGATCGCGGAGTTGCCCGTACCCTGGTAACCCGAGTGACGTCCCTCGACGAGACCAGGAGCGCGATCGGTGTTCGAATCCCTTTCCGACCGGTTGACCGGTGCCCTGAAGGATCTGCGTGGCAAGGGGCGTCTGTCACCGGCCGATATCGACGCGACCGCGCGCGAGATCCGGCTCGCCCTGCTCGAGGCGGACGTGGCGCTGCCGGTGGTGCGGGAGTTCATCGCCCGCGTCAAGGAACGCGCCAAGGGCGCCGAGGTGTCGGCCGCGCTGAACCCCGCGCAGCAGGTCGTGAAGATCGTCAACGAGGAATTGATCGGCATCCTCGGTGGCGAGACCCGGCGCCTGCAGTTCGCGAAGAACCCGCCCACGGTCGTCATGCTCGCCGGTCTGCAGGGTGCCGGTAAGACCACACTCGCGGGCAAGCTCGCGAAATGGCTGAAGGGCCAAGGGCATACGCCTTTGCTGGTGGCCTGTGACCTGCAGCGGCCGGGTGCCGTCACCCAGCTGCAGGTGGTCGGCGAACGAGCCGGTGTGCCGGTGTTCGCCCCGCATCCGGGCACCTCGATCGGTGGCGGCGACAACGCCCTGGGCGTCACCGCCGCCGACCCGATCCGCGTCGCCGAGGCCGGTGTCGAGGAAGCGAAGCAGAAGCACTACGACATCGTCATCGTCGACACCGCGGGCCGCCTCGGTATCGACGAGGAGTTGATGCGCCAGGCCGCCGGCATTCGCGACGCGGTGCACCCGGACGAGACGCTGTTCGTCCTCGACGCCATGATCGGCCAGGACGCGGTCAGCACGGCGGAGGCCTTCCGCGACGGTGTCGGTTTCACCGGTGTCGTGCTCACCAAGCTCGACGGTGACGCCCGCGGTGGCGCCGCGCTGTCGGTCCGCGAGGTCACCGGCGTCCCGATCCTGTTCGCCTCGACCGGTGAGAAGCTCGAGGACTTCGACGTCTTCCACCCCGACCGCATGTCGAGCCGCATTCTCGGCATGGGCGATCTGCTCACCCTGATCGAACAGGCCGAACAGGTCTACGACCAGCAGCAGGCCGAGGAGGCCGCCCGCAAGATCGGCTCCGGCGAGCTCACCCTCGAGGACTTCCTCGACCAGATGCTGGCCATCCGCAAGATGGGCCCGATCGGCAACCTGCTCGGCATGCTGCCGGGCGCCGGCCAGATGAAGGATGTGCTGGCCCAGGTCGACGACAAACAGCTCGACCGGGTGCAGGCCATCATCCGCGGTATGACCCCCGCCGAGCGGGCCAACCCCAAGATCATCAACGCCTCTCGCCGCCTGCGCATCGCCAACGGTTCCGGCGTCACCGTCTCCGACGTGAACCAGCTGGTCGACCGCTTCTTCGAAGCCCGCAAGATGATGGCTGCGATGGGCCGGCAGATGGGCCTGCCGGGGTCGCGGCGAAACGCCAAGGGCAAGAAGGGGAAGAAGGGCAAGAAGGGCGGACGTGGCCCGACTCCGCCGAAGGGCATGCGCGGAGGATTCCCGGGCATGCCGGGGATGCCGGGCGGAATGCCGGGGATGCCCGCCGCGGGGATGCCGGATCTGTCCAATATGCCCAAGGGGCTGGACGAACTGCCGCCGGGCCTGGAGGGTTTCGACCTGTCCAAGCTGAAGTTCCCCAAGAACTGAGTCCTATCGACCCGCTCCACTCGCCGCGGCGTGACGCCGCGGCGAGCCGGATGTCATAGTGCGCGCCGGAGGAAGTCGCGGATGTATGCCGCTATCTCGTCGCCGTGTGTCTCCAGTGCGAAATGTCCGGCGTCGAGCAGATGCAGCTCGGCATTCGGGAGATCACGCAGGTAGGCCTCTGCCCCGGCGGCACCGAACACCTCGTCGTTACGGCCCCAGGTGATGAGGGTCGGAGGCTGGTGGGTGCGGAAGTACTGCTGATAGGCGGGATACCCGTCCAGATTGAACTGGTAATCCCAGAACAACTGCAGCTGAATCGCGTCGTTGCCGGGCCGATCCAGCTTGGCCTGGTCGAGTTGCCAGGCTTCCGGAGCCAGCCGGTCCATCCGGTCGGCGGGTACGCCGTGGGTGTACTGCCATTGAGTCCACTTGGGCTCCAACAGTTCTCGGACCGCCGCTTCGTTGGCTGCCCGGTCCTTCGCATGGGCGAACAGGACATCCCAGAACGGGGTGAAGCCTTCGAGGTACGCGTTGCCGCTCTGCGAGATCAGCGCCGTCACCCGCTCTGGATTGCGGCTTGCGATCCGCAGCCCGATCGGGGCGCCGTAATCCTGGATGTAGAGCGAGAAGCGCCGCACGCCCAGCTGATCGAGTAGCTCTTCGGTGATGTCGGCGAGCTGGTCGAAGCTGTAGTCGAATTCGTCGAGGCCCGGCGCGGCCGAGTTGCCGAACCCGATGAAGTCCGGCGCCACGAGGTGGAACTCGTCGGACAGCTCGGACATGAGGTGGCGGAACATGTGCGAGCTGGACGGGAAGCCGTGCAGCAGCACGAGGGTCGGACGGTCCGGATTTCCGGCTTCCCGATAGAACACCTCGAGTCCACGGACCGTGGTCGTGTGCTGTCGGGTGGCGAAGGCGGACATGGTGATTCCTTTCGATCGGAAGATCCGTCATCGGGAGAACGAGCGTTCTCGGCGGACTCCGGTAGCATAGGAGAACGATGGTTCTCACGCAAGGGAGACGGTTGTGCAGGGTGAAGCGGATGCCGCGCGGGTCCTCGACGCGGCCGACCGGCTGTTCAACGAACGCGGAATTCAGGGCGTCGGTATGGACGCGATCCGAGATGCCGCGGATGTGCCGCTGAAACGGCTCTACCGCGACTTTCCCTCGAAGTCCGATCTCGTGCACGCGGTCTTGACGCGGCGCGACAACGACGTGCGCACCGCGCTCGCGCGGTACGTCGACGACAACGCGAGCACTCCCCGGGAGCGGGTGCTCGCGGTGTTCGACTTCCTGTACGAGTGGTTCAGCGGGCCCGATTTCCGCGGCTGCCTGTTCATCAATACGGTGGGGGAACTGGGCGGCACATCCGATGAGGTCGGCTGGATCGCCGCCCGGCACAAGCGTGCGGTGCGTGACTATCTGGCTGATCTCGTGACCGAGTGTGCGCTGCCCGAATCCGTGGCCGACCAGTTGCTGATCATCGCCAACGGCGCGATGGTCACGGCCGCGATGCACGACGACCCCGAGGTGGCGCGACAGGCGCGAGCCGTCGCCGACATCCTGCTGCGCGCGGCCCGCCCCGTCGGCGAATGAGGTGACGACTATCGCCGACCGGCCTCGCCGCGGAAGTCCCGGTAGGTTGGGATCGGGCGGCGATCGGCTTCCGGCGATGTGGTGAGGAGCGATATGCGGATGCATCTGCGTGGGGTGGTCCTTCCCGGCGACGAGGTGCGCGATCTGTGGGTCCGCGACGGGCTGATCTCCTTCGAACCGGTGCGTGACGCCGAAACCGTGTGTGACACAGGGTGGATCGTGCCGGGGCTGGTCGACGCGCACTGCCACGTCGGCATTCGCTACGGCGGCGGGCACGAGGATCGCGAGGGCGCGATCGCGCAGGCGGAGGTGGAACGCGACGCGGGTGCGCTGCTGCTGCGCGATGCCGGATCCCCCATCGACACCCGCTTCATCGACGATCATCACGAACTGCCGAAGATCATCCGGGCCGGCCGCCACATCGCCCGTCCCAAGCGGTATATCCGCGAACTGGGCATCGAACTGGACGACGAGCGCGACCTGCCCGATATCGTTGCCGAACAGGCCCGCTTCGGCGACGGCTGGGTCAAGATCGTGGGCGACTGGATCGATCGGTCCGCCGGTGATCTGCGGCCGTTGTGGAGCGACGCGATCCTGAAGGAGGCCATCGACGCCGCGCACCGGGAGGGAGCCCGCGTCACCGCGCACGTCTTCGGTGAAGACGCGCTACCAGGGTTGATCAACGCCGGAATCGACTGCCTCGAGCACGGCACCGGACTCACCGACGACACCATCGAGATGATGGCCGAACACGGCACCGCCCTGGTGCCCACGCTGGTGAATATCGACACCTTCCCCGATATCGCCGACAGTGCGGCCAAATTCCCGGTCTACGCCGCCCATATGCGCGATCTGCACCGCCGGGTCCGCGACACCGTCGCCGACGCCCACGCGGCGGGGGTGCCGATCTACACCGGCACCGACGCCGGCGGTTCGATCCGGCACGGCCGCATCGCCGACGAGATCGACGCGCTGGCCGGTGCCGGGCTGTCGCGGCACGAGGCGCTGGCCGCGGCCTCGTGGCGGGCCCGGGAGTGGCTCGGCCGACCGGGTATCGAGGACGGCGCACCGGCCGATTTCGTCGTCTACCGCACCGATCCGCGGTCGAGTCGCGATGCGCTCGACGCCCCGGCCTACGTCGTCCTGCGCGGGCGGGTGTACCCGGGCCGGGATCCGGTCACCGGACACCGGTAGGGCCGTCGGGGCGACGAACGGCCCGGCAACGGCGCTGGTCACCGACCTGCGCGTGCTCGGGGAAACGGCCCGCTCGATGCGGGGCGATTTCTCCGGGCGCGGGCGCGTCTGGCACAATGAACGACCGTCCTCGTTGACGACCGCGACTCGCTCGCGGTTCCGTATTCGGGGACAGTGTCAGCCCGTCTCCGGTTACGTACCGCGCGGCGGTCACACACTCAACGCAAAACCGGGTCCGCACCCCGTGCGGGCTGCTGAATTGCGCCGTGACCACTCAGGCTGCCCTCGGGCGGCCGCCATCGAAAGGCATTGATACAGCCATGGCTGTCAAGATCAAGCTGACCCGTCTGGGCAAGATCCGTAACCCCCAGTACCGCATCGTCGTCGCCGATGCGCGCACCCGCCGCGACGGCCGCGCCATCGAGAACGTCGGCAAGTACCACCCGAAGGAAGAGCCCTCGCTGATCGAGGTCGACTCCGAGCGCGTGCAGTACTGGCTGGGCGTCGGCGCGCAGCCGACCGAGCCGGTCAAGCGTCTGCTGGAGATCACCGGCGACTGGCAGAAGTTCAAGGGCCTGCCGGGCGCCGAGGGCACCCTGAAGGTCAAGGCCGCCAAGCCGAGCAAGCTGGACCTGTTCAACGCTGCCCTGGCCGCCGCCGACAGCGAGCCGGTCGCCGAGGCCGTCACCCCCAAGAAGAAGAAGTCCAAGGCCGCCGAGGGTGAGGCCGAGGCCGCGACCGAGGCTGCCGAGTAATGAGTGCGGTCGTCGCCGATGCCGTCGAGCACCTGGTGCGCGGCATCGTCGCCAATCCGGACGACGTGCGCGTCGATCTGATCACCAGCCGGCGTGGACGCACCGTCGAGGTCCACGTCCACCCCGATGATCTGGGCAAGGTGATCGGCCGCGGCGGTCGTACCGCGACCGCGCTGCGCACCCTGGTCGCCGGCATCGGTGGCCGCGGTATCCGGGTCGACGTGGTCGATACCGATCAGTAGATGGAACTGGTAGTCGGGCGGGTCGCCAAATCGCACGGTGTGCGCGGCGAACTCGTGGTCGAGGTACGTACCGACGAACCCGAACTCCGCTTCGCTCCCGGCGCCCGCCTGCGTGGCCGGGCGCCGAGAAGCGAAGCGGTGGACATATTCACGGTGGAGTCGGCCCGAGAGCATTCGGGCCGGCTTCTCGTTCGTCTCGAGGGTGTCGGCGACCGTACCGCCGCGGATGCGTTGCGCGGCACTCTGTTTCTCGTCGATACCGCGGAACTCCCGCCGTCGGAGGATCCCGACGAGTTCTACGACCACGAACTCGAAGGTCTGAGCGTTCGGCTCGCGGACGGCACCGAGATCGGCACCGTGAACGAGGTCCTGCATTCGGCCGCGGGCGAACTGCTGTCGATCCGGGCCGGTGCGGGCGCCGGCGGGCGTGCCGGCCGGGAAATCCTGGTGCCCTTCGTGACCGCGATCGTGCCGACCGTGTCGGTCGCCGAGGGCCTGATCGTGATCGACCCACCCGAAGGCCTGCTGGACGAGGAGTAGCGATGGGCACCGGAGCCGACGATCCCGCGCAGCGCTCGTCAGCTCTGCGCATCGACGTCGTCACCATCTTCCCCGAATATCTCGAGCCGCTGCGGACGGCGTTGCTGGGCAAGGCGATCGAGAAGGGCATCGTCGAGCTCGGCGTGCACAATCTGCGGCGCTGGACCCACGACGTGCACCAGTCGGTCGACGACGCTCCCTACGGGGGCGGGCCGGGCATGGTCATGAAACCCGTCGTCTGGGGTGACGCGCTCGACGAGGTGTGCCCGGACGAGGCGTTGCTCGTCGTGCCGACCCCGGCCGGAGTGCCGTTCACCCAGGAAACCGCCCAGCGCTGGTCCGCCGAATCGCATCTGGTCTTCGCCTGCGGCCGCTACGAGGGGATCGATCAGCGCGTCTTCGACGATGCCGCCCGCCGGGTCCGGGTGGAAGAGGTCAGCATCGGCGACTACGTCCTGATCGGCGGGGAAGCCGCCGTGCTGGTGATGGCCGAGGCGGTGGTGCGCCTGATCCCCGGCGTCCTGGGCAATCAGGCCTCCCACCAACAGGATTCGTTCTCCGACGGGCTGCTCGAAGGTCCCAGCTACACCCGGCCGGTGAGCTGGCGCGGACTCGATGTGCCCGAGATTCTGCTGTCGGGCAATCACGCGCGCATCGACGCGTGGCGCCGTGAACAGTCACTGCGGCGCACCCGGGAGCGCCGCCCGGATCTGCTGCCGCCGGAGTAGCCGAAAACTCTGCGCGACAGGACTTCACCGGTCGAGGCGTCGCATTCGCCGTGTCGCCGCATCGCGTGCAGGACGTGGCCGACGCGCCCATACGGGGTGCGGATGTGTGGTCGCCGGGGTTGCCCAGTTCGTTCGCAGTCACGAGGTCGGCGAGGCTGTGGCCAGCCGGTTTTCGGTCATTTCCGTTCGCGGCGCGCCGGCACCGGGTGCGGCTGCGTGCGCACCGGGCGCTCCACCTGGTCCGCTGTCGGAGGCCGACGGTAGTGTCAGCCAGCGTGACGACAGCCTCCGAACCCGTCAGCACCGAAGCAACCACCGGCACGGAAGCCGCCGCCCCTGGAAAGGTGCGCCTGGCCAGTGTCGGCAGGCGGATCGCCGAGGAGCTCTCGGTCCGTGACGAACAGGTCCGTGCCGCCGTAGAGCTGCTCGACGGCGGGTCGACCGTGCCGTTCATCGCCCGCTACCGCAAGGAGGTGACCGGCGGGCTCGACGACGCGCAGCTGCGGCAACTGGAGGAGCGGCTGCACTACCTGCGCGAACTCGACGAGCGCCGGAACTCGATCCTGGAATCCATTCGCGGACAGGGCAAGTTGGATGCCGCGCTGGAACAGCAGATCATGCTCGCGGAGACCAAGGCCCGCCTCGAGGACATCTACCTGCCCTACAAGCCGAAGCGGCGCACCAAGGCGCAGATCGCCCGCGAGGCCGGACACGAACCGGTCGCGGACGCCCTCATCGGCGACCCCACCACCGATCCGTCCGGCTACACCGCCGAACAGCTCGACGGGGCCCGCGCGATTCTGGTCGAGCGATTCGCCGAAGACGCCGACCTCGTCGGTGAACTGCGCGAATTGATGTGGGAGCGCGGCCAGGTCACCTCGCGGGTCCGGACCGGCAAGGAAGAGGCCGGGGCCAAATTCGCCGACTACTTCGAGTTCAGCGAACCGTTCGCCAAACTGCCCTCGCACCGCATCCTGGCGCTGCTGCGCGGCGAGAAGGAAGACGTGCTGAGCCTGTCGCTCGAATCCGATACCGAGGAACCGGAGCCGGGGCAGCGCACCATCTACGAGGGCCGGATCACGCACAAGTTCGGCATCACCGACCAGGGGCGCCCGGCCGACACCTGGCTGCTCGACACCGTGCGCTGGGCGTGGCGGACCAAACTGCAGGTCAGCCTCGGCATCGATATCCGGATGCGGTTGCGGCAGTCCGCCGAGAAGGACGCCGTCGACATCTTCGCCGCCAACCTGCGTGACCTGCTGCTCGCCGCACCCGCCGGCACCCGCACCACCATGGGCCTGGACCCGGGCTACCGCACCGGCGTGAAGGTGGCCGTGGTGGACGGCACCGGCAAGGTGGTGGCCACCGAGACGATCTATCCGCACAAACCGCAGGGCCAGACGGAGAAGTCGCTGGCGGTGCTCGGGGCGCTGGTGGCGCGGTTCGACGTGGAGCTCATCGCGATCGGCAACGGCACCGCTTCCCGGGAGACCGATGCCCTTGCCGTGGAACTGATTTCGCGGATCGGTGCGACGCCCGGCGCGCGGAAGCCGACCAAGATCGTGGTCTCGGAAGCGGGCGCCTCGGTGTATTCCGCCTCCGCGTACGCCTCGCAGGAACTGCCGGAACTGGACGTCTCGCTGCGCGGCGCGGTTTCGATCGCGCGGCGGCTGCAGGATCCGCTGGCCGAACTGGTGAAGATCGAGCCGAAGTCCATCGGCGTCGGCCAGTACCAGCACGACGTCTCCGAGACCCTGCTGGCCCGGTCGCTGGGCGCGGTGGTCGAGGACGCGGTGAACGCGGTCGGTGTCGACGTCAACACCGCCTCCGTGCCGCTACTGTCCCGTGTCTCCGGCATCGCCTCCTCGGTCGCGGAATCGATTGTCGCGCATCGCGATCAGAACGGCCCGTTCCGCAGCCGCACCGCGCTGCTGGAGGTTCCGCGGCTGGGCCCCAAGGCATTCGAGCAGTGCGCGGGCTTCCTGCGCATCCGCGGCGGCGACGACCCGCTGGACTCCTCGGCCGTGCACCCCGAGGCCTATCCCGTGGTGCGCCGGATCCTGGAGGCGACCGGACGCGACGTGCCCGGCCTGATCGGCAACACCTCGGCCCTGCGGGCACTGCGGCCGGGCGAATTCACCGACGAGAAATTCGGTGTGCCGACCGTCACCGACATCATCGCCGAACTCGAGAAGCCCGGCCGTGACCCGCGTCCGGAATTCAAGACCGCCGAATTCGCCGCCGGCGTGGAAAAGGTCGCCGACCTCGAACCCGGCATGGTGCTCGAAGGTGTGGTGACGAACGTGGCCGCCTTCGGCGCCTTCGTCGATGTGGGTGTCCATCAGGACGGTCTCGTCCACGTCTCGGCCATGTCGCATTCGTTCGTCCGCGATCCCCGCGAGATCGTGAAATCCGGTGACGTGGTGAAGGTGAAGGTGCTGGAGGTCGACGTCGCCCGCCAGCGCATCGGCCTGAGCCTGCGTCTGGACGACGAGCCCGGCGCGGGCAAAGCCGAGAAGGGCGGCGCGGGCCAGCGCGGCGGGCAGAACCGGGGTGGTCAGCCGCGCGGCGGCCAGGGCAATCAGGGCCGCGGCGGCCAGGATCGCGGAGGCCAGGATCGCGGAGGCCAGGATCGCGGCGGACAGAACCGTGGCGGTGGCCAGAACAAGGGACAGGGCCGCAATCAGCAGCGTCGCGGTGCGCCCGAACCGTCGGGCTCGATGGCGGATGCGCTGCGCCGCGCCGGTTTCGGGCGGTAAGCCTCGGCGGCCGCCGCATTCGGGTTTGCCCCGACTGCGGCGGCCGGGTACGGGACAATGGAGTCGCGGGGTCAGGTCTCGATGATCGGCCTCGCGGGGCATCACTACCCCGACACCCCGGTTCCGAATGAGGGGACGACGGCTGTGCGGCGCTGGTTCGACGACGCGATCCTCGCGGAGGGACGCCTGCCGTTGCTGTGCTTCCTGCTCGGCTTCATCGTCGGATTCCTGTTGATCCGGCTCAGTGTGCGGATGATTCGCAAGCAGGTGCGCTGGTGGCCAGGCAACCTGCGCGCCGGCAACGTGCACATTCACCACATGGTGTTCGGCGTGGTGCTGGTTCTGGCCTCGGGACTGGGATTGGTCGCGACCTACAACACCGGGGTCGGCACGATCTCCGCGCTCGCCTCGACCTTCGGTGTCGGCGCGGCGCTGGTGCTCGACGAATTCGCGCTGATCTATTACCTGCGCGACGTGTACTGGGAGGAACAGGGACGCACCTCCGTCGATGCGGTGTTCGTCGCGGTCGCGGTCACCGGGTTGCTGTTGCTCGGCTTCCACCCGCTGTGGCTGCTCGACGTCAACGACATCCGGCACGACAACAGCGTCGCGGGACGCAGTTTCCTCGGCATCTTCGCGCTGGTGAATCTGGTGCTGGCCGCGATCGTCATCGCCAAGGGCAAGATCTGGACCGGATTGTTCGGCATGTTCTTTCTGCCGCTGCTGGTCGTGGGCGCACTGCGGCTGAGCCGGCCGGGTGCGCCGTGGGCCCGCTGGCGCTACGGCGAGCGCCGCCGCCTGATGTACCGGGCGGTCGTGCGCGAACGCCGGTACCGGCGGCCGGTGATCCGGGCCAAGATCTTCGTGCAGGATCTGGTCGCCGGCAAACCCGATGTCGCGCACGTCCGCAGTGCGGCCGAGCAAGAATTGGCGCGTACCGTGGTCCCCGCTCCGCCCGCCCACCTGCGGACCAGAGCGATGCGGGCCACCATGCACGACGGACCGGACCGCACCGGGCCTGCCGCCGCGCCGCCACCGGCGGGTACGCCGGGACCGGCCGACGCGGGCGACCTGACGGCGGCCCACCCACAGCACACCGGACATTGACGCCGGGACGACGCGGATCCCGGGGGCGATTTTTCCCGCAGCGGCCTGATCTGGCACAATGCTCAGGTTGCTCTGGGCGCATTCGACCCGGCGCACCGCCCAATATCCGGAGCACGAACCGGCCGAGCAGTTGCCGCCAGGTTCCTCTGTTCACGCGAACTTCCAAAGGACGGAAATGAACACCCTCGACTTCGTCGACGAAAAGTCGCTGCGCACCGATATCCCGGACTTCCGCCCGGGTGACACGGTGAACGTGCACGTGAAGGTTATCGAAGGTAACAAGGAGCGCATCCAGGTCTTCAAGGGTGCGGTCATCCGCCGCCAGGGCGGCGGCATCCGCGAGACCTTCACCGTGCGCAAGGTGTCGTTCGGCGTGGGTGTCGAGCGCACCTTCCCGGTACACAGCCCCAACATCGACCACATCGATGTGGTGACCCGCGGTGACGTCCGCCGGGCCAAGCTGTACTACCTGCGCGATCTGCGCGGCAAGGCCGCCAAGATCAAGGAGAAGCGCTGAACATCAGGGCTCTGCCCGTTCACGCCCGCCCCCGGTCCTCGCGACCGGGGGTTTTCCTTTTACCGGCCGGGATATGCCCGCCTTCTCGGCACGCAGGGTGCGCCGGGGCGACGACGAACATGGCTGCGGGATAACCTGTTCGGCGTGGCAGACGAAAGCGAGTCGGTGGCGGTGCCCGGAGCCGATGACAAACGTGCCGGTGGCGAACGCAAAGACGAGTCCGCATCGCGCAGTCGGCGCGGCAGGCGCAAGCGGAAGCAGCGGCCCTTCTGGCAGGAACTGCCGATCCTGATCGTCATCGCCGCCGTGATCGCGGCGCTGGTGGTGAATTTCATCGGCCGGCCGTATGTGATCCCGTCACAGTCGATGGAACCGACGCTGCACGGCTGCACCGGCTGCACGGGCGACCGGATCTATGTCGAGAAGCTGAGCTACGACTTCGGTGATCCCAAGCCCGGCGACGTCGTGGTATTCGTCGGCCCGAGCGGTTCGTGGAACAAGTCCTACCACTCCAACCGCTCCAGCAATGTCGTCGTGCGCGGCGTGCAGAACTTCTTCTCGTTCTTCGGACTGGTGCCGCCGGATGAGAACGACTTGGTCAAGCGCGTGATCGCGACCGGCGGTCAGACCGTGCAGTGCTGCGATGCGCAGGGCCGGGTGATGGTCGACGGTAAACCGCTCGACGAGCCGTACGCGCACTACATCTACCCCTATCAGCCGGGGCTGGCCTATGCGACCAAGGTGGCCGGCGGGCTGTCGATCGACCCGCGCGGCCGCGAATTCGGCCCGGTGAAGGTGCCCGAGGGCAATCTGTGGGTGATGGGCGACAACCGCAACGAATCCGCGGACTCGCGCGCCCATGTCGACGACGAGTACTCCGGCACCGTGCCGGTCGACGCAGTGCGCGGTAAGGCGGTGTTCAAGATCTGGCCGCCGAGCCGGATCGGCCCGGTCCGGTCACAGAATCCGCAGACGAACTGAGGCGCGCGGCGCGAGATAATCGAGTCACGGGATAGTCGAACGGTAGGTGCAGTGGCGGACACATCGCGACGCACGACGCGCAACGGTAAGGGCGGCAAGATCATCCGGCCGGTGGTTCGCACAGGAGACTGGCCGCCGCGAGTGGTGATGCGGCGAGCCGGTGGCCTGCGCACGCTGGAAGCGGCGCTGATCCGCAGTGGTCTCGGTCCGGTCGCGGGTGTCGACGAGGCGGGCCGGGGGTGCTGCGCCGGTCCGCTCGTGGTCGCGGCCTGTCTGCTCGCGCCCAAGGCCTACGATTCCCTTGCGGGACTGGACGATTCGAAGAAGCTGACCGAGGCCGTGCGCGAGCAGCTGTATCCGGTGATCGTGCGCCGGGCGCTGGCTTGGAAGGTCGTGGTGATTCCCGCGTGGGAGATCGACGCGATCGGCATCCATGTCGCCAATATCGAGGGCATGCGCCGGGCGGTGGCGGGTCTGGAGGTGCGGCCCGGCTATGTACTCACCGACGGCTTCCGGGTGCCGGGTATCAGCGTCCCGTCGCTGCCGGTGATCGGTGGTGACGCGGCGGCGGCCTGTATCGCCGCGGCCAGCATCCTCGCCAAGGTGACGCGCGACCGCATCATGGTCGCGATGGACCGTGACCTGCCCGGATACGGCTTCGCCGCGCACAAGGGCTACAACACGCCCGAGCATCTGGCCGCGCTGGAGCGGCTCGGGCCCAGTGACGAACACCGCCGGTCGTGGCGCAATGTCCGGGGCACCGAGGCCGCGGAGACCGGGCGGGTGGCTGCCGATACCGCCCATGCGGGATGATGTGAGCACGCTACACGCGTTCGTGGCGATAGAGGAGGATATTCCACCCGATGAGCGAGCGGAGCGAGGCATGAGCGCCGAGGACCTCGAGAAGTACGAAACCGAGATGGAACTCTCGCTGTATCGCGAGTACAAGGACATCGTCGGTCAATTTTCGTACGTCGTCGAGACCGAACGCCGCTTCTATCTGGCCAATTCTGTCGAGTTGCGCCCGCAGAACGCCGACGGTGAGGTGTATTTCGAGGTGCGGATGTCGGATGCGTGGGTGTGGGATATGTATCGGCCCGCCCGCTTCGTCAAACACGTCCGCGTGATCACGTTCAAGGACGTGAACATCGAGGAACTGGAGAAGCCGGACCTGCGCCTCCCCGAATAGCGCGCAGGTAGCGAGAGCGGGCCCGACCTGGGGAGATCGGTCGCCGGCCCGGCTGGTGATCCACAGCCCGGGGTTCATCCACAGGCTTTCTGTTTCCGCAGGTGAGACCGGCGGACCGTAGTTTCGCCGACGGCATGCTGAGCAGGTGGCACACAATCTGGCGCTCGGCGCCCACGGAGAAGAACTGGCCGCGCAGTTCCTGCAGGGGGCCGGGATGCGGATCGTCGAACGAAATTGGCGGTGTCGCTACGGCGAATTGGATCTCATCGCCCGGGAAGCGGACACCACGGCCTTCGTCGAGGTCAAGACCCGTTCCGGGCTGGGGTTCGGCACACCGGCCGAGTCGGTGACCTTCGCCAAACAGCAGCGCATTCGCCGGCTCGCGCTGCTGTGGCTTGCCGAACAGAGCGGACCGTGGCGGCGGGTCCGCTTCGATGTGGTGTCGGTCCTGCTGCTCCCCGGCCGGGACGCGCGGATAGAGCACGTCCGGGCGGCGTTCTGATGGCCCTGGGACGTGCTCATTCGGTGGCCGTGACCGGGGTGGACGGACAACTCGTCGAGATCGAAGCCGATATCGGGCAGGGATTGCCGTCGGTCCATCTGGTCGGGCGCCCGGACACCACCTTGCAGGAATCGCGGGACCGGGTCCGGGCCGCGGTCGCGAACTCGGGGGAGAAGTGGCCCGACGGCCGCGTCGTTCTCGCCCTGTCGCCCGCCACGTTGCCGAAGGTCGGCAGCGTGTACGACCTGGCATTGGCAGCGGCCGTGCTGCACGCCGGTGATTCGGTGCCCGGGTCGAAGCTCGCCGGTACGGTCCTGCTCGGCGAACTGGCCCTCGACGGCCGGGTGCGGCGGGTGCGGGGCATTCTTCCCGCCGTGCTGGCGGCGCGGACCGCCGGTCGCAGGACCGTCGTGGTGCCCGAGTCGGTGCTCGGTGAGGCCGGGCTGGTGGACGGGGTCACTGTGCTCGGGGCGCCGACACTGCGCGCGCTGATCGACTGGTTGCGCGGGGAGGGCGAACTGTCGGCGCCGGACGGTAGCTACACCGCCCCGCGGCGAAGTATCGGCGATCTCAACGAGGTGGTCGGACAGGACGAGGCTCGCTGGGCATTGGAGGTGGCCGCGGCCGGCGGCCACCATCTGTTGCTGACCGGCCCGCCCGGCATCGGCAAAACCATGTTGGCGCAACGTCTTCCGGGGCTGTTGCCGGCGTTGACGGAATCGGAGTCGCTGGAGGTCACCGCCATCCATTCGGTGGCCGGGACGCTGTCCGACGATCATCCGCTCATCACGACGGCACCGTTCGTGGCACCGCACCATTCGACCTCCGTATCGGCGATGGTGGGCGGTGGTTCCGGATCCGCACGGCCGGGTGCCGTCAGCCGGGCGCATCGCGGCGTCCTCTTCCTCGACGAATGCGCCGAAATCGGCACCAAGGTGCTGGAGGCGTTGCGAACCCCGTTGGAGGAGGGCGAGGTTCGCATCGCCCGTCGTGACGGCGTGGCGCGATACCCGGCGCGATTCCAGCTCATTCTGGCGGCGAATCCGTGTCCGTGCGCTCCGGCCCGCGACGTCGACTGCATCTGTGCACCGCTGGCCCGCCGCAGGTATCTGGGCAAACTGTCAGGCCCGCTCATGGATCGCATCGACATCTGGGTCCAGATGCATGCGCACGCCGCCGGGACGTTCACTTCCTCCGACGCCGAATCCAGTGTGGTCGTGCGGGAACGGGTCGAGCTGGCGCGCCGGGCCGCGACGCGGCGCTGGTCCGAGTACGGGTGGACCGTCAACGCTGAGGTACCGGGACATGTGCTGCGCCAGCGCTTCCGGCTGCCGGCGGATGCGCTGGCGCCGGTGGAGAGCGCGCTGCGTCAGGGCCGGATGTCCGCCCGGGGTGCGGACCGGGCGATCCGAGTCGCCTGGACCGTCTGCGACCTACGCGGGGGAGAAGTGCCGTCGGCGCAGGACGTGCTGCAGGCGTTGAACTTTCGGCAACGCGGCGCGTCCTGAAGCGTCGAGCGTTGCCGGTCGGCGCCCATCGCGTGGGCGTGGGCGTGGGCGTGGGTACGGATGACCGAATGCGGAGTTAAGGGAGGGAATTGATGATCCGTCGATCGATGGGCCGCGTGGGGACGGTGGTCGCCGAGCGCGCTCGGAGTCGGGAACAAGCGGAGAGCCACAGCGTGTTTCGCAGGACGGGCGACGACACGACCGCGATACGGGCCTGTCCGGTTCCGCGACACCACCCGCGACATGCGGGCCGCGTCCGTGGCGACGCGGAGGTGTGGCGGTGACCGGTCACAGCGTCGGCGGGGGCGGCGATTCGGGTGGTGGCGTCGCGTCCCTGGTGACCGTCGACGCGGACGAACAACGGCTGGCGTGGGTCTATCTGTCCCGTGTGGTGGAGGGCCCGTGTCCGGCGTTGTCGGCGCTCATCGCACGAGTCGGCGTGGTGGAGGCCGCACGTGCGGTGCGGGAATGCGATCTGCCCGCATCGCTGCGCGGTCCGACCGAACGCCGGCGCGAGATCGACCGTGCCGAGCGTGATCTCGAGCTGATGGCGCGCATCGGCGGACGGGTGATCACGCCGGACGATCCGGAGTGGCCGGAGTGGCGCCTGCTGGGCCTGACGCAACTCGACCCGGCCCGCGACGACGGCGCCGGGGTGCCGCTGGTGCTGTGGGCCCGCGGTCCGTTGTCGCTGCAGCAGTACACCGAACAGGCCATCGCCGTGGTCGGCGCTCGCTGCTCCTCGGGATACGGCGAACAGGTCACCGCCGAACTCGCGGGCGAACTGGCCGCGCACGGCTGGACGATCGTGTCCGGTGCCGCCTTCGGCATCGACGGGATGGCGCATCGCGCGGCGCTGGCCGTCGGCGGCAACACGATCGCCGTGCTGGCCTGCGGGATCGACCGGCCCTATCCCGCTCAGCACGAACGCCTCCTGGCCGAGATCGCCGAAACGGGTGTGGTGGTGAGCGAATATCCGCCCGGCGCAGCCGCTCACAAACACCGGTTCCTGGCCCGGAACCGCCTGATCGCCGCCCTGTCCGACGGGGTGCTGGTGATCGAGGCGGGCATGCGCAGCGGCGCGCGCAATACCGCGAAATGGGCGCGGCGCCTGGGCCGTCCGGCCCTCGCGGTGCCGGGGCCGATCACCGCCGCGGCGTCGGTCGGCTGCCACCGGATGATCCGCGACCGCGAAGCGATTCTCGTCAGTCGTGTCGACGAAATCCACGACGAGGTCGGACCGCTGCGACTGTCACTGCCTGGGAGCAGCGAAGCCGGCGCCGATCTGGCCGGGGACCAGGCGGCCGTCTTCGCCGAACTGCCGGTGGCCGGTTCGCGACTGCCGAAACAGATCGCCGACGAGAGCGGCCTCGCCATCCACGCGGTGCGCGCGGCACTGGTTGGCCTCGAGGTCGCCGGCCTGGTCGGGTCGGACAGTTCGGGCTGGTTCCGCACCGTGCGAAAGGAGGCGTGAAAGGCGAATGCGACGTGCGTGCTCCGCGGTGATCTGCGGGTCCTTCCGTACTGCTGTCGGCGCGGTGGCTTGCGCGCGGGCCGGGCGCCGGTGAACGTGGAGAAATGGACGGATTACCGGGCGATCTCGTGGATCTGCTCGAGCAGTACGAACGGCATCTGCTGCTGGGACGCAACCGGTCCGCGCACACGGTGCGGGCCTATCTCGGGGATGCGCGATCCCTATTGGAGCATCTGTGTGCCCGGTCGCCCGATGCCGCGGTGGGAGAGATCGATCTGCCGCTGTTGCGATCGTGGCTGGCCGAACAATCGGCCGGGGGCGCCGCCCGGACCACCATGGCGCGGCGTGCCTCGGCGGCGCGGACGTTCACCGCCTGGCTGACCCACACCGGCCGCCTCGCGGCCGATCCCGGTCCACGGCTGGGCTCGGCCCGTGCACACCGGGTGCTGCCCGCCGTGCTGGGCAAGGATCAGGCCGATGCGGCCATGAACGCCGCGGAATCCGGTGCGGCGCAGCGTGACCCGATGGCTCTGCGGGATCGGCTCGTGGTGGAGATGTTGTACGCCACTGGAATCCGGGTCAGCGAACTGTGCGGACTCGACATCGATGACGTGGACCGGGGCAGGAGGCTGGTGCGGGTATTGGGCAAGGGCAACAAGGAGCGCTCGGTGCCGTTCGGCCTGCCCGCCGATCGGGCACTGGAGAATTGGCTGAACTTCGGGCGCCCGCACCTGGCCACCACCGAATCCGGGCGAGCGCTGCTGCTCGGCCGGCGCGGCCGCCGGCTGAACCAGCGCCAGGCCAGAACCGTTGTCCACGAGGTTGTTTCGGCCGTATCGGGAGCCCCGGACATGGGTCCGCACGGCCTGCGCCACACCGCCGCGACCCATCTGCTGGAAGGCGGAGCCGACCTGCGCGTGGTCCAGGAACTGCTCGGTCACGCCAGTATGGCGACCACCCAGCTCTACACCCACGTCTCGATCGAACGGCTGAAGCGGGTGCACGACCAAGCCCATCCCCGCGCCTGAGGAGCGGAATCGCCGAGGCAGCGGCGCGGCGTGACCGTGGCCTCGTCGTAGGGTGGCCATGTCACGACCGCAGGGTGGCCGTGTTCCGCTGAGCTGCCGGGCTGGAACACGTTGTCGTGCAAGATACTGCGATGTCGCACGCCGATGGGACGACCTTATCGCCGATCCGACAATCGCCGCGCATGCCCGCCGAGGCCGACAACGGAAGTCGTCTACGGCCGGATGGCGTCGATGTAGCGGCCCGCGATGAAGTGCTGCACCGCACGGACCACAGGGCCGCCGAGTTTCGTGTACCAGGCGGCGGGCCGCGAGAAGGCGGCCACGACGCCGTAGACCGCCTCGTCGGCGGGGTCGTATTCCACCGCGAAGAGTTCCTCGCCGATTTCCGGGTGGCCCGGCAGGGTGCCGTAGGCGAAGCCGCGGCGGGTCGGCTCGTCGACGACGTAGATCACCCGGCAGGGCGCCGTGATGCCGATGCCGGCGATACCCAGGCGCACCGTCAGAGCTGTTCCCGGTTCGGCGGCCGGGGTATCGGCGTGTTCGAAAATGCCGGTGCCGCGCTGCATGCGGTAGGCCAGGATCTGATCGCCGGCGGATTCGAACAGCGCCCGTCCGCTGCCGATGCGACGGCGCAGCCGGAAGTGGTGATAGCCGGGTGGGAATTCTCCGGCGGTCGCTCCGACTTCCGGATAGGTGAACGGCTCGGCGGCCGGGGAATTCGCCATAACACCATCCTTACCCGCAGCGCAGTGCCGCGACATGGCGCATCGAAGCGAGATCGTCCTCTCGACATTATCGACGATATACTTCGAGCTATCGGAGATAAGTCGTGCTACGCTTCCTTAGGTAACCCTAATATCGGAGGTATCGCACTGTGGCTCGTACTCGCACCAAACTGTCCTTCGAGGTCAGGCGCACGCGACGCCTGACCGACCACATGATCCGGGTGTATCTGGGCGGCCCGGGTTTCACCGGTTTCCATCCCAACGGATTCACCGACGCCTACGTCAAACTGCTGTTCCCCGGCCCGGACGGTGAGACGACGCGCACCTACACCGTGAGCGCCGTCGACCCCGAGGCCGAGGAGATCGCGATCGATTTCGTCTACCACGGTGACGAGGGGGTCGCCGGTCCGTGGGCGGCCGCGGCTCGACCGGGCGACCGCATCGAACTCTTCGGGCCGGGCGGTGCGTATTCCCCCAAGCCGGAGGCGGATTGGCATCTGCTGGCCGGTGACGAGGCGGCTCTGCCCGCCATCGCCGCGGCGTGTGCCGCCCTGCCGTCCGACGCCCTCGGCCGGGTATTCGTCGAAATCGCCGGTCCCACGGACGAATTGGATTTCCCGCGCCCCGCGGCGGTCGAACTCGCGTGGGTACATCGTGGGGATCGCACCCCCGGCGAAGCGCTGGCCGCCGCGGTCCGTGCCGAGCCCTGGCGCGAAGGCCGCGTGCACGTCTTCATCCACGGCGAGGCCGACAAGGTCATGCACGATCTGCGGCGCTACGTCCGCACCGAGCGCGGGGTGCCGGCCGATTGGGCCTCGATCTCCGGATACTGGCGACGCGGGCGCACCGAGGAGGGCTTCCGGCAGTGGAAACGTGAACTGTCCGAAGAGGAATCCGCCGCCGAGGCTGTTCGCTAGATCGGCGCGGGCCTCTGCCGGACCTCGGCGGGCCTCCGAGGGCGCCGGCGGTCGCACCGGTTTCAGGCGCACGGGAGCGTGGCGCACCAGGCCGAGCGGGTCGAGATAGTCACGGCCACGCCGCAGACCCCAATGCAGACAGACGCCGGGACAACCGGCATGTCCGGATTGCAGCGTCCCCAGGACCGCCCCGCGCTCGACCCGGCGACCGACCGGCACGCCCGCTCGCACCGGCTCGTAGGTCGTGCGCAGTCCGCCCGGATGGTCGACCGAGACGACCGGTTTGCCACCCACCTCACCCGCGAAGACGACGATTCCGGCACCGGCGGCGAGTACCGGCTGCCCGTCGGCGCCGGCGAGATCCACTCCGCGGTGGCCCGGTAGCCAGTCGTGCGGCGGTTTGTCGAAGCCGCGCACGACCGCCGGTCGCGGCTGCAGCGGCCAGCCGAATCCGGCCGGGGGCGTGGCGGACGCGCTCGCACCGCCGCAGCTCACGGCCATCATCACCACTCCCGGAAGAAATCTCGACAACCAGCGCATGCGTCCCACCCTCGCCGCAACCGACGGGCATGGAAAGATCGGTCTCGGCGTGTGTGGACAACTCGCAAGCATGTGAACAGGGCGCGTTCCCGGTGGGACGCCGCGGTGGTCGCTCGAGCCCGCCGGACTCGCCCGAGGAAGGTGCAGTCGATGGTCGCGTGTCGTGATTCCGCCGAATCGGTCACGGCCGTCCCGAGAACCTCCGCGGCGCATGCTGTTTCGTTCGGCAGACGGGTGATCGGCCCGTGCATGACCGGCGGCCGCCCGGCCGCCGTCTCCTCCGTGGACCGCGTTCGCCGGTGGTTCGGATCATGAGCGCCGAGACGCCCGACTCCGCCCCGGCCACACCGCCGGACCCGCGCACCGCGGACTCGAACCCGCCCGGCGCGCCCGCCGCCGCATCGTCGGCGCCCCCCGGGCCCCGCTCCGCCCGCGCGGGCACGGACACCGGCGGCGAACCGGCTGCGTCCGACGCGACGGAGGGCCCCGAACTCGACTATCGCTTCACCCTCGCCGGTGAACGCACCTTCCTGGCCTGGATCCGCACCGCCCTCGGCCTGCTCGCCGGTGGGGTCGCGGTGCACGAGTTGGTGCAGCCGTTCGGGCATCACGACATCCGATCGGCGCTGGCGATCAGCTGCATCGTGCTGGCGGCCGTGATCGCACTCGGCGCCCTCGGTCGCTGGCGGATGGTGGGGGCGGCGATGCGGGAGGGCCGTCCGCTCCCGCACACGGTGATGGTGCCGATTCTGGCGATCGGTATCGCCGTGATCGCCGTGCTGGCCGGCATCGGACTGCTGCTGTCATGACCTCGATCCCGCCGGAGCGCCCGCCCGCCGTGGCGGCCGATCGCGGTTTGCAGGCCGAGCGGACGGCGTTGTCGTGGTGGCGCACCGCCGTGGGGGCCATGGCCAACGCGCTGCTGTTCCTGCACGTGGCCTTGACCAGCGGCGACCGTGCGGCCCTCGTGCTAGCGCTGGTGGCGATCGGTGCGCTGGGGGTGGTGGCCACCGTCTGCGTAGTGCGCAGCCGGACCCTGCACACTCACGCGTGGGGAAGCTGGAGCGACGGACGGTTCGCGATGTCGACGACGAGCGTGGCGATCTGCGTTGTGGCGCTTGCTGCGCTCGTCGTGGCGTTGCTGGAGTCGATGCCCGGTTGGCGACTGTGAGCTGATCTGCGGATCGGCGGGTTGCCCGGCGTCCGCTGAGCCCGCCCGCGAAACCGGGCGCTGACCACCCCGTTTATGTTCTCACCTGCGCTGGTCGTAGACTGGCCACGCGGTTCGCTGTACGCGGATCGACTTCGCGCGTCCGATCACGGTGCCGTCGGCTGGTCCTCCCGAAAATTCTTCCGGAAGGTCCGGCGGCCACGGACGCCAGGGCAGAGACCGACCCTCGGTTTCTGCGTCAACCGGCACAGGAAAGGCGGATACGCGGCTATGGCTGTCGTAACCATGAAGCAGCTGCTCGACAGCGGCGCACACTTCGGTCACCAGACCCGGCGGTGGAACCCGAAGATGAAGCGGTTCATCTTCACCGACCGCAACGGCATCTACATCATCGACCTGCAGCAGACGCTGACCTACATCGACAAGGCCTACGAGTTCGTCAAGGAGACCGTCGCCCACGGTGGCACCGTTCTCTTCGTCGGCACCAAGAAGCAGGCTCAGGAGTCGATCGCGGCCGAGGCGACTCGCGTCGGGATGCCCTACGTCAACCAGCGCTGGCTGGGTGGCATGCTCACCAACTTCTCCACCGTGCACAAGCGGCTGCAGCGCCTGAAGGAACTCGAGGCGATGGAGCAGACCGGTGGTTTCGAGGGCCGCACCAAGAAGGAAATCTTGATGCTGACCCGCGAGAAGAACAAGCTGGAGCGCACCCTCGGCGGTATCCGCGATATGGCCAAGGTGCCCTCGGCCATCTGGGTCGTCGACACCAACAAGGAGCACATCGCCGTCGGTGAGGCTCGCAAGCTGAACATCCCGGTCATCGCGATCCTGGACACCAACTGCGACCCCGACCTGGTCGACTACCCGATTCCGGGTAACGACGACGCGATCCGCTCGGCCGCGCTGCTCACCAAGGTCGTCGCTTCCGCGGTCGCCGAGGGCGTGCAGGCCCGTGCCTCCCGCGCCTCGGGCGATGTGAAGCCCGAAGCCGGCGCCGGCGAGCCGCTCGCCGAGTGGGAGCAGGAACTGCTGGCGCAGGCGACCCCGGCCGCCGAGGGCGGCGAGGCTGCCGCCGAGGCTCCGGCCGAGACCGCCGCCGAGGCGGAGCTGAAGGAAGAGCCGGCCACCAAGACCCCGGCCGACTTCTGATCCGGCGCGGTTCCCACCGCGATTGTCTGTTCACCTTGCCGGCCCTTCCTGTTCGGAAGCGGTCGGCATGGTGGTGCTAAGAGACTTGACAACTTTCGTAAATCTTCGAGGAGGCTCGCCACGATGGCGAACTACACCGCCCAGGATGTGAAGCGGCTCCGCGAGCTCACCGGCTCCGGAATGATGGACTGCAAGAAGGCCCTGGAGGAGACCGACGGCGACTTCGATAAAGCCGTCGAGGTTCTGCGGATCAAGGGCGCCAAGGATGTCGGCAAGCGCGCCGAGCGCGCCACGGCCGAGGGTCTGGTCGCCGCGCAGAACGGCGTGATGATCGAGCTCAACTCCGAGACCGACTTCGTCGCCAAGAACGACGAGTTCCAGAACACCGCCGGCGACATCGTCGACGCCGCCGCCAAGGTGCGCCCGGCCGATCTGGAGGCGCTCAAGGCCGTCGACGTCAACGGCAAGACCGCCGACCAGGTGGTGCAGGAGCTGGCCGCCAAGATCGGCGAGAAGCTCGAGCTGCGTCGCGTCGTGTCCTTCGAGGGCCCGGTCGCGACCTACCTGCACAAGCGGTCCTCGGACCTGCCGCCGGCCGTCGGCGTGCTCGTCGAGTACCAGGGTGAGGGCGACGCCGCCGCCGAGGTCGCTCGCGCCGCCGCGATGCAGATCGCCGCGCTGAAGGCCAAGTACCTGACCCGCGAGGAGGTCCCGGCCGAGGTCGTCGCCAAGGAGCGCGAGATCGCCGAGGCGACCGCCAAGGAAGAGGGCAAGCCGGAGGCCGCGCTGCCGAAGATCGTCGAGGGCCGGGTGAACGGCTTCTACAAGGACGTCGTCCTGCTGGAGCAGTCGTCGGTCACCGACAGCAAGAAGACCGTCAAGCAGCTGCTGGACGAGGCCGGTGTCACCGTCACCCGCTTCGCCCGCTTCGAGGTCGGTCAGGCCTGATACACCGCAAAGGCCCCCGGCGCGACCAATTCCGTTGCGCCGGGGGCCTTTCGGTATCGATCAGCCACCGGTGCCGCAGTGGCCCGTTCCCGGCATGATGCAGTCGCTGCTCCCGGTGATGGCCCAGTTCGCCAGGAGCGGTATGACGGGGAGCAGGCTGATGATCGGCGTGCTGTTGTCCACGCTGCCGAACGCCGCCGCGGTGCTGCCGGTCGGGATCGGTTCGGTGAAACTGGTCGGCGTCGCAGAACCGGGGTTGTCCGGCGCTGCCGTGGCCTCCGGTGTCAGCGGAACGACCGCCGCCGTGGCGGGAGAGATGACGGCGAGGGGTGCGGCGCCGAGCAACGCTGCGGCGCAGAGAAAGTGAACCGTCCGGCGAGTGAGCTTCATGCGGCCGCACCTTATTTGAAACAACAACGTTTCGTAGTGGGATCCGGGAATGGCGGCGTATTCGAGGGTCGGCTCACCGGCGCGACCTCGCGTGGTGCAGGATGGACGCAGCGTGTTACCGTCCCGCGCGAACAATCGCACCCGGGAGGGTAATTTCCCGTGCGTGCGCTCGCTCGACTGCCGAGGACTAGGAGACCGATGACGGACCCGGATACGGCGCCCGACCGCAAGGGCTATCGCCGAGTACTCCTCAAATTGGGTGGGGAGATGTTCGGCGGCGGCGAGGTCGGGCTCGACCCGGATGTGGTCCAGACCGTAGCCGAGCAGATCGCCGAGGTCGTCTCGACCGGCGTGCAGGTGGCGGTGGTCATCGGTGGCGGTAACTTCTTCCGCGGCGCCGAACTCGAGGAGCGCGGCATGGAGCGGGCCCGCTCCGATTACATGGGTATGCTCGGCACCGTGATGAACAGCCTTGCGCTGCAAGACTTTCTGCAGAAGCAGGGTGTCGACACCCGGGTGCAGACGGCCATCACCATGGGACAGGTCGCGGAGCCGTATCTGCCCCTGCGGGCGAAGCGGCACCTCGAGAAGGGCCGCGTGGTGATCTTCGGGGCCGGTATGGGCATGCCGTACTTCTCCACCGACACCACCGCGGCGCAGCGCGCGCTCGAGATCGGCGCCGAGGTGGTGCTGATGGCCAAGGCCGTCGACGGCGTCTTCACCGCCGACCCCAAGGTCGAGGCGGAGGCGATCATGTTCTCCGAGATCACCCACAAGGAAGTCCTCGAGCGCGGACTCAAGGTGGCCGACGCGACCGCGTTCAGTTTGTGTATGGACAACCAGATGCCGATGCTGGTGTTCAATTTGTTGATCAAGGGCAATATCGCCCGCGCGGTGGCCGGTGAGAAAATCGGCACACTGGTTCGGTCCTGAACCCTGCGGGGATCGGTCCTCGCGAATTCCGGGCCCCGAAACGATGCTGTGGAGGAAACGGTCGTGATTGATGAAGCGCTCTTCGACGCCGAGGAGAAGATGGAAAAGGCTGTCTCGGTGGCGAAGGACGACCTCGGAGGTATTCGGACCGGCCGCGCCAACCCGGGCATGTTCAACCGGGTCGTGGTCGAGTACTACGGCTCGCCGACGCCGATCACCCAGATGGCCAGCATCACCGTGCCCGAACCGCGCATGGTCGTCATCAAGCCCTACGAGCAGGGGCAGTTGCAGACGATCGAGACCGCGATCCGCAATTCGGATCTGGGCGTGAATCCGACCAACGACGGCACGATCATTCGCGTGGTGATTCCGCAGCTGACCGAGGAGCGTCGGCGGGAATTGGTGAAGCAGGCGAAATCCAAGGGTGAGGACGCCAAGATCGCCATTCGCAATGTGCGGCGCAAGTCGATGGATGAGCTGAGCCGCATCCAGAAGGACGGCGAGGCCGGTGAGGACGAGGTCGGTCGCGCCGAGAAGGAACTGGACAAGACCACCCAGAAGTACGTTGCCCAGATCGACGAGCTGGTCAAGCACAAGGAATCGGAACTGCTCGAGGTGTGAGACTCGGCCCGGCGCGACGATGCGGCACGGGCCCGGGGACGGAGTGGACGAATAAGTGAGCGACGGGACAATCGTGGCCGAAGACGCCGCAGCCGGCGAGACGATGCCGGTGAGCGACCCGGCCGGTGCAACACCGGCTCCCGACACGCCCTCGGCGCAGCCGAGCGGTAAGCCCTCACGCGCCGGTCGCAACTTACCGGCCGCGCTGGCGGTCGGTGTCGGCCTCGGCGCATCGCTGATCGCGATCCTGCTGTTCGTTCCGAAGGTTCTGATCGGAGTCATCGCGGTCGCGATGGCGATCGCCACCTGGGAGGTCGCCAAGCGGCTGCGCGAGGCCGATGTCCTGGTGCCGCGGGTGCCGCTGATCGTCGGCGGGCAGGCGATGATCTGGCTTGCCTGGCCCTACGGCCCCCAGGGCGTGGCGGGTGCGTTCGCGGCGACCGCGCTGGTGTGCATGGTCTGGCGGCTGTTCGACCACGGCTTGTCGGCCACGCCGCGAAACTTCCTGCGCGACACCGCGATCACGGTATTCGTGGTGTCCTGGATCCCGCTGCTGGCCTCGTTCGCGGTGTTGATGCTGCAACAGGACGACGGCAATCTCCGGGTGCTGACCTTCATGATCCTGGTGGTCTGCTCCGATGTCGGCGGTTACGTGGCCGGGGTGCTGTTCGGCCGCCATCCGATGGTGCCGGCCATCAGCCCGAAGAAGTCCTGGGAGGGTTTCGCCGGCTCGCTGGTGTTCTGCATCATCGGCGGACTGCTCACGGTGACGCTGCTGCTGCAGGCCAATTCGATGATCGGCGTGCTGCTGGGCATCGCGGTCGTGCTCGTGGCGACCTGCGGGGATCTGATCGAATCGCAGATCAAGCGCGAGCTGGGCATCAAGGACATGGGCACGCTGCTGCCCGGACACGGCGGCATCATGGATCGCCTCGACTCGATGCTGCCCTCGGCGTTCGTCTCCTGGCTGGTGCTGACCGCCCTGCTCTGAGATCCCGCCGCTCCGGGTTCAGCGCCGCTTCGCCGCGCGCCGCAACTGCATGATCCGCCAGCCACCGGCCAGCGCCATCACCAGCGCTCCGGCGATCACCGACAGCAGCAGCGTGACGCCGAGCGGCAGGTTGAACTGCCAGAAGAACAGGTGGATCCGAACCTGATCGAGGTTCTGCAGGATGAAGATCAACAGCAGCACCCCGATGACCGCCGCCGCCACCAGCGCCACCCAGGTGTAGCCCGCGCGGGTTTTCAGGGCTCGGTTGCGCCGGACGGGTGCGGTCGAGGGCGGAGTGTCGACGCGCGGGGGATCGGTGTGCGGGACCGGATCCGGTCCGGGGCTCGGTACTGCGTCGCTGGTCATATTTCGATCATTCCCGATCGCTATGGCGGATATGCGTATCTCCGGAATACCCGTTCGGCCGCGCCGTAACTGTGATCGGGTTATCCCTGCCCGCAGGCGGCGGGCCGGTACCGGCAATGCGACACTGGAAGGGTTATGACTACCTCCCTGCCGCTCGTTTTCGATGCCCCGCGCCGTGGAATGCCGCCGCGGCATCTCGCCGACCTCGATTCGGCCCAGCGGCGGCAGGCGGTGGAGGAGCTCGGACTGCCGAAGTTCCGGGCCGATCAGATCGCCCGGCAGTACTACGCGCGGTTGCAGGCCGACCCGCGGCAGATGACCGATCTGCCCGAGCCGATGCGGGAGAAGATCGCGGAGGCGCTGTTCCCGCCGCTGCTCAGCGAGGTGCGGCAAGTGGTGTGCGACGAGGGAACCACCCGCAAGACCCTGTGGCGCGCAGGCGACGGCACGCTGCTCGAGAGCGTGCTGATGCGCTATCCCGACCGCAACACGCTGTGTATCTCCAGTCAGGCCGGCTGCGGTATGGCCTGCCCGTTCTGCGCGACCGGCCAGGGCGGACTGAATCGCAATCTATCGACCGCCGAAATCGTCGACCAGGTGCGCGCGGCCGCCGCGGCGTTGCGTGACGGCGAGGTGGCCGGCGGTGTCGGCCGGCTGTCGAACATCGTGTTCATGGGGATGGGTGAGCCGCTCGCCAACTACAAGCGCGTGGTGGCGGCGGTCCGGCGAATCACCGCGCCCGCCCCGGACGGCCTGGGTATCTCGCAGCGCAACGTGGTCGTGTCGACCGTCGGCCTGGCCCCCGCGATCCGCAAACTGGCCGACGAGGGCCTGTCGGTGACGCTGGCCGTCTCCCTGCACACACCGGACGACGAATTGCGAGATACGTTGGTGCCGGTCAACAATCGCTGGTCGGTCGCCGAAGTACTCGACGCCGCACGGTATTACGCCGACAAGACCGGCCGTCGGGTCTCGGTCGAATACGCCCTGATCCGCGATATCAACGACCAGCCGTGGCGCGCCGACATGCTGGGCTCGAAACTGCACAAGGCACTCGGCTCCCGCGTCCACGTCAACCTCATCCCGCTCAACCCGACGCCGGGCTCCAAATGGGACGCGTCGCCGAAACCCGTCGAGCGGGAATTCGTGCGGCGAGTGGAGGCACAGGGTGTGCCCTGCACGGTGCGCGATACCCGGGGGCAGGAGATCGCCGCGGCCTGCGGGCAATTGGCGGCCGAGGGTTAACTCGGTGCGCTGTCGGTCGAGCCGGTAGCGCCGCTTCCGGATCGCAGGGCGAACACACCGAGACCCGCGAGCACCATCGATGCCCCCACCACCCACAGCCCCGCGCGCTGGGTTCCCGTCAGGTCGGCCAGCCAGCCGGTGAGATACGGCGCCGCGAACCCGCTGACGTTGCCGAGCGAATTGATCAGGGCGATCCCGCCGGCCGCGGCGGCTCCGGACAGGAATGCGCTCGGCAGGGCCCAGAAGGTGGGCAGCGCGGCGAGCACACCGACGGCGCAGACGGTGACCGCGGACATCGCCGCGAACGGATTGTCCAGGTACAACGCGACCGGAATGGCGAGGCCGCCGATGATCGCGGGCAGGGCGACGTGCCGGCGGCGTTCGCCGGTGCGATCGCCGTGGCGGCCCCACCACACCATCGCGACCGCGCCGATCACATAGGGCACAGCGGTGATCAGGCCACGCTGCACCACCGAGTAGTGGGTCCCGTACTGCTGCTGGAATCCGGCCACGATGGTGGGCAGGAAGAAGCCGAGGGCGTAGAGCCCGTAGACGATGCCCGCGTAGATCGCGGCCAGTCCGAGTATGCGCGGATGGGTCAGAGATCGGCGCACCGTCCAGTGTTCGGTGCGCTGAACCGAGCGCTGCTCCGCCGTGAGTTCGGTTGCCAGCCAGTTCCTTTCCTCGGCCGACAACCAGCGGGCCTGCTCCGGCCGATCGGTGAGGTAGAACCAGGTCACCACCGCCAGCAGCAAGGCCGGCAGGCCCTGCACGAGGAACATGAACCGCCAGCCGCTGAGCCCGAAGACGTTGTCCCCGTACTCGATGAGCAGGCTCGACAGTGTGGATCCCAGAGCGGTCGACAGTGGCACCGCGGTCATGAACAGGGCGACGATACGGGCCCGGTAGCGCTGGGGAAACCAGAAGGTCAGATACAGCAGAATGCCCGGGAAGAATCCGGCCTCCGCCACGCCCAGCAGAAAGCGCAGCACGATGAGGACCGTCTCGTTGGGCACGAACGTCATCGCGGTGGCGACGATGCCCCAGGTGAGCATGATGCGGGCGATCCAGCGCCGCGCACCGAACCGGTGCAGCGCCAGATTGCTCGGCACTTCCAGCACGAGATAGCCGAGAAAGAAGATGCCCGAGGCGAATCCGAATGCGGTCTCCGACATGCCGAGGTCGGTCTTCATCCCACTGGGCCCGGCGAAACCCACGTTCACCCGATCCAGGTAATTGACGAAGTACAGCAGGCACAGAAACGGCACCAGCCGAATCGTCACCTTGCGTACGGTCGCGGTGGCGACGTCGGCAGGGGCGATCATCATCCGTACTCTGCGCATTCGCGGCCGGCCAGTCAAATCGGGTTCGCGGGCGCGCTCACCGCTCAGCTCAGCAAAGCCCGTGCGTACCAATCCTTCTCGTCACGCACCCCCGGCAGGGCGAAGAAGTAGCCGCCGCCGAAGGGCTGGACGTAGTCGGTGAGAGGTTCGTTGATCAGCCGGGTCTGGATGGCCTCGAACTGGCGGGCGACGTCCTGCTGGAAGCAGGTGAAGATGTGGCCCGAGGCCATGTTGCCGTTGCGCTCCACGCCGAGGTCGTAGTTGTAGGAACGGCGGACCAGCTGCTGACGGGCGGTTTCCGGAGTGCGCGGATTGGCCAGCCGGATATGGGAATCCAGGGGGATGACCGAACCCTCGGGGTCGGCGGCGTAGTCGGGGGTGTCGAATTCCTGATTGCCGTCGAGCGGGGCGCCGGAGTCGCGTCGGCGTCCGAACATGTTCTCCTGCTCGTTGATCGAGACCCGGTCCCAGAATTCGACGAGCATGCGGATCAGCCGGACCACCTGATAGGTGCCGCCGCGGGTCCACTCGGGTTCGCCGCCGCCGTCGGTCCAGATGAGCGATTCGGCGTCGGCGCCGGTGGGGTTGGCCGTTCCGTCCTTGAAGCCCAGCAGGTTCCGGCCGGTGCCGGAGGGGCGCGGCGGGGAGTTGTAGCCGTCGATCTTCCAGCGCAGCTGCAGTGCGCCGCGGGTCTGGCGGGTGATGTCGCGCAGCGCGTGATGGACGGTGTCGGGGTGATGCGCGCACAGCTGGATCAGCAGGTCGCCGTGCATCCAGACCGGATCCGGGGTGTCGTTGGGGAAGGTCCGCATCGGCGTGAGTTTGGCGGGTTTGGCCGCGGCCAGCCCGAAGCGGCCGTCGAACAGGCTCGCGCCCACACCGGTGGTGACGGTGAGCCCGTCGGCGATGACCTCCGGCCCGAGCACCGCGCTGTCGGAGGGAGGCTGGCCGAGCCCGAGGTCGGTCGGGGCGCCGCCGGCGGTGAGGAAGCGGGCGCGTGCGGTGAGGGTTTTCATCGCCTCCACCAGTTCCGTGCGGTGGGTGGTGGTGACGTCGAAGGCGGCGAAGCAGGCGGCATTCTGTTTCGCCGACGGGCCCGGGGTGAGGATGCCGGACTGGTGTTCACCGTGGAAGGGGTAGCTCGCCTCGGCCTTCGGGGTGCCCACGGTGGCGGCGTCGGCGTCCTTGCGGGCGCCCTCGGCGAGGATGCCCGCGGTCAGCGCGGTTCCGGCGGCACCGGCGGCGGCGCCGGAGAGGAAGCGGCGGCGGCTGACGTTCATCGTGAAGCCTTACTGGTCGGTCGGTGGTTCGGCATGTCAGTGGGAGATCGGCACTTCGAGCAATCGCGGCACCTTGGCGAGTTCCTCGAGGGCGGCGCCGAGGCGCGCGTTGACGGCTTGCCGGGCGGCCGGCGGGGTCCGGTCGGGCGACTGCCAGTGCCCGTGGTCCTGGGTGGCGAGCAGGGCGGCCTGCAAGTCGTCGAGACGGGTGCGCAGGGTGGCGCGCAGCTGCGGCGCCCGCGGGTCGATCAGCGGGCCGAGCTGATCGAGGACCGCGCGAGTCACGTCGATGTCGGCGAGCGTCATCGGATACGCGGCGCCCGCGCCTTGGTCGTCGATGCCCGAAATATGGTCGCGCAGGGCGTCTTCCAGAATCTCGTGCCCGCGCAGCGGGAGTTTTTTCGGATCGCCGGCGAGGTCGTCGCTGCCGAGATTCTTGCGGATGTTCGTGATATCGCCACCGAGCCGATCGACCACCGGCAGCAGCTGATCCGGCCGCTGGCCGTGCCACAGGCCGTACTCCAGCCGGTGCAGACCGGTGAATCCGGGATCGTTCACCCCACCCGGCAGGCCGTCGGGCAGACCCGAGACCGCGGTGCCGGCGTCACCGAAGCTGTTGTAGGAGGCGCCGACCCGTTCCCATTCCAGCTGGGCGTTCAGCCAATCCGCTTGTGCCGCAGCGATATTACCGCCGCGCAGATCGTTGCCGATGGCGGTGACGGCGCCGGAGAGCCGGGTCAGCACGCCGGCGGCATACGCCTGATAGGCGTCGTTGGGCCCGCGCAGATCGTCCTCGGTGACGCGTTTGACGGCCGGCGGGGTCTCGCCCGCCTCACCGCTGACCTGCACTGCCGCCGATGAAGTCACCGGTTTGCCGGACATCAGGCATTGCATGGTGTAGCTGCCGCTGCTCAAGGTCGCCGTCAGATTGGCGGTCGTGGCCGGGCCGATCGTCTCGATCTCGCCGACGACCGCGCCGCCGGAGTTGACCAGGTTGATCTCCCCGGCCTTGGACGTCTTGTTCTGCACCTCGAATGTCTGCGTCCCGGCCCGCCCGGACTTCCATTCCGAGGCGCACGAACTGTCGGTGACCGACACCGCCTGCGCCTTACCCGAGCCGCTCGACGGCAGCAGCGCGATCGCCACCCCGGCGGCCACCGCGGGAACCACCACCAGCACCGCACCGACCAGCAAGGGTCGAGGTCCGGCGACCCGCTCCCACCAGTCGGGCGTGTGCTCGGAGTCGGCCGGAGCCGATGCCGACGTTGTCGCTGCCGCCGGGGGAGGCGCCGACGCTGTGTTTCGCGGACCCTGGCCGGTCGCCCCGGTGGCCGGTGTGGCGCCCCCGCCACTCGCCGCGGCGGTAGCCGTCACGGGCGCCGCGGCCGCCGGCTGCGCCGCCTTCGCCGGGGCCTTCGCGGGCGCCTGGCGGCCCGCTCGGACGAACAGCGGGATCACCACCGCCAGGTAGACCACCCACGCCACGACCTGCAACACGGTCATCCGCGGCGTCAGTTCGGTGATGCCGGTGATGATCGAGACCCACCAGGAGTTGGGGTCGATATGCGCCGACAGGTCGAACGCGACCCAGTGGCGGCCGGGCAGAATTCCGGCGTCCTGCAGATCGCCGAGACCGTAGGACAGCACGCCGGCGGCGATCACGATCAGTGCGAGCGCGGTGCGGTTGAAGAACACGCCGAGGTTGAGCTTCACCGACTGCCGATACAGCAGCCAGCACAGCACCACCGCGGCCGTGAACCCGAGTGCGGCGCCGATCAGCGGCGCGACGGTGGTGCCGGAGGCCTTCACCGCGGTCCACACGAACAGCGTCGATTCCAGGCCTTCGCGCCCGACGGCCATGAAGGCCGTGATGGCCAGCGCTCCCGCGCCGATCGCCGTGGCGCGGGCGACCTCACCGCGAAGCTGGCCCGACAGCGACGCGGCGGTGCGCCGCATCCAGAAGACCATGGCCGTCACCAGGGCGACCGCGATCACACTCAGGGTGCCGCCGACGATTTCCTGGCCGGAGTTGGAGAGCACGCTCGTCGAATAGGTGAGCACCGCCGCGAAGCTGGCCGCCACCGATACCGCGCCGAGCAGGCCGAGCCAGACCGGGGTCGAGGAGACCGGGCGCTGGGGGGTCGATGTTTTGCGCACGGCAGCCAGCAGGATCGTCACCACGAGGCCCGCCTCGAGGCCCTCCCGCAGGCAGATCAGTAGATTCGGTACAGCCTCGGCCCAGCTCACCGTCCAAAGGTAAGGCATACCTATACCACAGGTCCAATCCTGCATGCCTGTAGCGAGTAACCGTTACCGTAGATGGGGTGGTATGCGCGTAATGTCCGGATTTGCCGAGGCTATCCCTCCGGCGCTTCCTCGACCAGTGCCAGCGCTTCCTCGAGCAGCGCCTCCACGATCATCGATTCCGGTACCGTCCGCACCACCTCGCCGCGGACGAAGATCTGACCCTTGTGATTGCCCGCCGAAACCCCGATATCGGCTTCCCGCGACTCGCCTGGACCGTTGACGATGCAGCCCATCACCGCGACGCGCAGCGGCGCCGGGAAATCCCGGAAGGCCGCCTCGACCTTCTTCGTGAGCTCGAAGACGTCGACCTGGCAGCGGCCGCAGGTCGGGCAGGACACGATGTCGAGGGTGCGGGGGCGCAGCCCGAGCCCGGCCAGGATGTGGTGACCGACCTTGACCTCCTCGACCGGCGGCGCGGACAGCGAGACGCGGATCGTGTCGCCGATCCCCTCGGACAGCAGGATCCCGAACGCGGTGGCCGATTTCGCGGTGCCCTGCAGCGGCGGACCCGCCTCGGTGACCCCGAGATGCAGCGGATAGTCGCAGCGCTGGGCGAGCAGCCGGTAGGCCTGGATCATCGTCAGCGGATCGTTGTGTTTCACCGAGATCTTCAGCTCGGCGAAACCGTGCTCCTCGAACAGCCTCGCCTCCCACAGCGCCGATTCGACCAGTGCGGCGGCCGTGGCGCGACCGCCGTGCCGGTCCAGGATGCGCCGATCGAGGGAACCTGCGTTGACGCCGATGCGGATCGGCACCCCCGCCGCACTCGCCGCGGCGGCGATCTCGCGGACCTTGTCGTCGAAGGTGCGGATATTACCCGGATTCACCCGCACTCCGGCACAACCGGCATCGATGGCGCCGAAGACGTAGCGTGGATTGAAGTGGATGTCGGCGATCACCGGGATGGCCGAGCGGCGGGCGATCGTCGGCAGTGCCGCGCAGTCGTCCTGGGTGGGCACCGCCACGCGGACGAGATCGCAACCGGCAGCGGTCAATTCGGCGATCTGGCGCAGCGTCGCCTCGACATCGGCGGTGACGGTGGTGGTCATCGACTGCACCGAGATGGGTGCGCCGCCGCCCACCGGCACCGAGCCGACCTGGATGCGCCGGCTCTCCCGGCGCGGTCGCAGCGTCGGAGCCGCGGGCTCGGACAGGAATACGGCGGTCATCGGATCCTCTCGGTCGCGGGTAACCATTCCGCGCAAGCCGCGGCGATGCCCTCGCCGGTCAGTCCGTACTCGGCCAGGATGCTGTCGCGGGAGGCGTGGGGGATGAATGCGGTGGGCAGGCCGAGCGCGCGAACAGGGGCGGCGTCGGGGTCGCGGGAAATCGCGTGGACCAGATGGGAGCCGATCCCGCCGGCGGCGATACCGTCTTCCACACAGACGGTGAGCCGATGCCGTGCCGCGATCGCCGGTAGCCCCGGATTGATCGGCCACACCCAGCGCGGGTCGATGACGGTGGCGCCGAAACCGCTGTCGGCCAGTAGTTCCGCCGCGCGCAGGCACGGCCCGGCCATCGGACCGACCGCCACCAGCAGAATATCGAGCGGACTGCGCGGCCCGCGGTACAGAATGTCCATCCCGTCCATCCGTGCCATCGGCGAAATATTCTCTCCGGCAGTGGCTTTCGGGTAACGCACGGTGGTGGGCCCGGCCGTGGCCACGGCTTCGCGCAGGAGTGCGCGGACCCGGCCGGGATCGCGTGGGCACGCGATCCGCATCCCCGGTACGCAGGTGAGCAGCGCCAGATCCCACATCCCGTGATGGCTGGGGCCGTCCGGACCGGTGACGCCGGCGCGGTCCAAGGCCAGTGTGACCGGCAGTTCGTGCAGCGCGATATCGAGCAGTACCTGATCGATCGCGCGGTTGAGGAAGGTCG
Organism: Nocardia sp. 852002-51101_SCH5132738; assembly: GCF_001665695.1. Lineage (NCBI taxonomy): Bacteria > Bacillati > Actinomycetota > Actinomycetes > Mycobacteriales > Nocardiaceae > Nocardia > Nocardia sp. 852002-51101_SCH5132738. Next base: position 132,946 of record NZ_LZML01000217.1, read on the forward strand.
AGTACACCGCCACCACCGGATGCATACCGGCTGCCGCCAAGCCCGCGGCGGAGGCCAGCAGGTGTTGTTCGGCGATACCGGAATCGAACACCCGCTCCGGTGCGCTGCGGGAGAATTCGCCGAGTCCGGTGGGCAAGCGCATCGCCGCGGTCATGGCGATCACCTCCGGATGGTCGCGGGCGATGGCGGCCAGTTCCGATTCGACGATATCGGTCCAGGTGGGGGCGGGCTGTTTGCGCGGCACACCGGTGACCGGATCGATCACCCCGCACGCGTGCATGCGGTCGGCCTCGTCCGCCTCGGCCGGGCCGAAGCCGCGGCCTTTCACCGTCACCGCGTGCACGACAACCGGTTTGGCCAGTTCGGCGGCCTTGTGCAGGGCCGTGCACAGTGCGCCGATGTCGTGGCCGTCCACCGGGCCCAGATAGGTGAAACCCAAGGCGTCGAACAGATTTCCGGAGACGGTGTCGCCGTCGCGCAGTCCGGTGAGATGCCCGGCCAGCGCGCCGACGGTCGGATCGTAGGAGCGCCCGTTGTCGTTGAGCACCACCACGACCGGGCGCCCGCCCGCGCCCAGATTGTTCAGGCCTTCCCAGGCCACACCGCCGGTCAGCGCGCCGTCGCCGATCACCGCCACCACCCGGCGCTCGTGTTCGCCGCGCAGCTGGAAGGCCTTGGCGATGCCGTCGGCCCACGCCAGGCTGACCGAGGCGTGGGAATTCTCCACCCAGTCGTGCGCGGATTCGGTGCGGTTCGGATACCCCGCGATCCCACCCGCCTGCCGCAGTGTGTCGAAGGTGTGCGATCGCCCGGTGAGCAACTTGTGCGCATAACTCTGATGTCCGGTGTCGAAGACGAGAACATCGGTGGGCGAACGGAAGACGCGATGCAGCGCGATGGTCAGCTCCACCGTCCCCAGACTGGCGCCGAGATGCCCGCCGGTTCCGGTGACGGTTTCGACGAGGCGATCGCGTAACTGCTGCGCCAGCGCGGGCAGTTCGTCGTCGGACAACGCGGCCAGTGCGTCGGGTCCGGTGAGGGCGGCGAGCGGGTCCGGCCCGCGCGGCGAGGGTTTCATGCGTGGCTCACCTTCCGGTGTGGGAATTCGACCCGGTGTCGATTCGGCTCAGCTGACGGCGGCGCGGATCGTCTCCTTCAGCGAACCCAGGGTCGCGACCACCGCGGTCGGCTCGTAGCCGCAGTGCGCCATGCAATTCGAGCAGCGTGGATCGTTGCCGCGGCCGAAGGCGTTCCAGTCGGTGTCGTCGATCAATTCCCGATAGGTGGCGACATAGCCGTCGTCGAGCAGGTAGCACGGCCGCTGCCATCCCTTGAGCGAATACGACGGAATCGCCCAGGCGGTGCAGTCGAAGTCGACCTTGCCCTCCAGGAAATCCAGGTACAGCGGAGAATGATTCAGCCGCCACTTCTTGCGGCGTCCGTCGGCGAAGGCCTTGGCGAACAGCTGATGGGTCTGCTTCACCCCGAGCCAATGCTCCTGATCGGGGGCCTTCTCGTAGGCGTAACCGGGCGCGATCTGCATGTGGTCGATCTCGAGCTCGTCGTTGAGATAGTCCAGGACGTCGATCACGTCCTGTGGCGAATCCAGATCGAAGAAGGTGGTATTCGTCATTACCCGGAATCCGGCGGCCTTGGCCTCGCGGATCGCCGCTACGGCCTGATCGAAGACGCCGTCCTTGCAGACCGAGGCGTCGTGGCGTTCGCGCAGTCCGTCCAGATGCACCATCCACGCGAAATTGCGGTGCGGGGTGAACTTGTGCAGATGTTTGGGCAGCAGCACCGCGTTCGTGCACAAAAAGACGATCTTGTTACGGTCGAGCAGTTGCCGCACGATCTCGTCGATCTGCGGATGCATCAGCGGTTCGCCACCGGCGATCGAGACCATCGGGGCGCCGCATTCCTCGATCGCGCCGACGGCCTGTTCGACCGGCATGCGCTGTTTGAGCAGCGTATGCGGATGCTGAATCTTGCCGCAGCCCGCGCATTTCAGATTGCAGGCGAACAACGGCTCCAATTCGACCAGGATGGGGAACTTCTCGCGGCGCAACAGCTTCTGTTTTGCGAGATACGCTCCCAGACGTACGGATTGACGGAATGGCATGGCCATTCAGCTCACCTCCCGAGGCAGGTTGAATCGAACACTCTCTTCGGTCACGGTGGTGTGGCGGACCCGGAGGGCGCCGAGCCCGGACAGGGCCTCGACCAGGTCGTCCACCAGATGCGGCGGTGCCGACGCACCGGCGGTGACACCGATGCGGCGGGTGCCGGCCAGCCAGTCCAATTCGACCTCGCCGGCGTCCTCCACCAGATGTGCCGCCACACCCTCGGCCGCGGCGACCTCGGCCAGCCGCAGCGAATTGGAGGAGTTACGCGAACCCAGCACGAGCACCAGGTCCGATTCCCGGGCCACCGCCCGCACCGCCTCCTGGCGGTTGGTGGTGGCATAACAGATGTCGTCCTTGCGCGGCCCGCTCAAGGCCGGAAACCGTTGCCGCAGAACATCGGCCGTGGCCTCGGCCTCCGCGACGGCCAGGGTGGTCTGCGTGACGTAGGCGACCCGATCGGGATCCGGTGGCGACACCCGGGCGGCCGCTTCCGGATCGGCGACCACGATCACATTGCCGGGCGCCTCGCCGCGGGTGCCCACCACCTCCTCGTGGTCGGCGTGACCGATCAGGAAGACGGTCTTGTCGGCGGCGGCGAAGGTGCGCACCTCCGCGTGCACCTTCGACACCAGGGGACAGGTGCCGTCGACCACGCGCAGGCGGCGGCGTTCGGCCTGGCGGCGGACGTCCGGGGTCACGCCGTGCGCGGCGAGCACGACCACCGCGCCTTCGGGCACATGATCGAGCTCCTCGACGAAAACCGCTCCGTGCCCGGCCAATTCGCGCACCACATGGCTGTTGTGCACGATCTGACGCCGCACGTATACCGGGGCGCCGAAGCGGAGCAACGCCTGCTCGACGATCTCGATCGCCCGCTCGACCCCGGCGCAGAACGAGCGCGGCCCGGCGAGCAGGATCTCGCGCTCGCCGGTTGCCGACGACCATCGGTCCAGCGCCGGCGCGGCCGCCCGCAGCGAACGCAGTGCCCGTATTCCGCGCCACATCGTGCCGGGGCGCAGCAGCGGCGCGTCGGGGGTGTCGACGATCGCCCGGAGCGCGACGGCCTGCCCGTCGGGGGCATCGGCGGCGAGGAACGCGGTTTCGGTGTCGACCGCGAGCGCACCGGTCTCCGCCAGTTCGGCGCGCGCCCGGCCGGTGACCACGTGCTCGGCGGAATACACCGGTCCGAGCCGTGCGGGCAGCCCCAGCCGCAGCAGTTCGCCGTGCAGCAATACCGCTGCGGGACTGGGCAATTCGGTGCCGTTGCGCCGGATCTCGCTGGCCACCACGAGATCACCGGGGCGCAGCTCCGTGGTCAGCGCACCCGCGACTCCCGCCACCGCGACCGGTCCCGCCGCCGCGGCGTCGTAGCGCCGCCGCGGACCGCGCCCGGTGTGCACCACGGGCGCCGTGGCGGCACCGCGCAGTGCCGCCCACTCCGAACGCAACGGGGCACAGACGGTTCCGGGGCGGGGCATGTCGTCAGCTCCCGTCTCGCTCGGCGGTGGCCGTTCGCCGCCGCAGGTACCGCCCCAACGCCCAGACCGGGAACACCAAGCGGTACAGGTGGTAGTTGATGTAGAAATCGCCGGGGAAGCCGGTGCCGGTGAACAGGTCCTCGTCCCAGCCGCCGTCGGGTCGCTGCGTGCGCACCAGCCAGTCGATGCCGCGGCGCACGGCGGGGGAGTCGTGTTCCTCGGCGGCCAGCAGGGCCAGCAGGGCCCACGCGGTCTGCGAGGCGGTGGAGTCGCCGCGGCCGACCCATTCCGGGTCCCGATAGGAGCGCAGATCCTCACCCCATCCGCCGTCGGCGTTCTGATGGGCCTCCAGCCAGCGCACCGCCGCGCGGATCGCCGTCGACCGCGGACTCGTACCGGCCGCGACCAGCGCCGGAACCGCCGCGCCCGTGCCGTAGACGTGGTTGGCGCCCCAGCGTCCGAACCAGGAACCGTCGGACTCCTGATGGTCGAGCAGCCAGCGCACACCGCGGCGGCATGCGCGATCACCGCCGCGGCCGAGGACGGCCAGCATCTCCACCACGTGCGCGGTCACATCGGCCGAAGGCGGATCGGTGACGGCGCCGAAATCGCAGAACGGCAGTTTCGTCGGCAGGATCGAGGTGTTGTCGGCGTCGAAGGCGCCCCACCCGCCGTCGGCGGACTGCATGCCGACCGTCCAGCGCACCGCGCGCTCGATCGCCGCATCCAGCCGCGGGCGATCCGGATGCGAAACCTGGTGCAGCGCAATGACGATCTCGGCAGTGTCGTCGGTGTCGGGGTAGACGTCGTTGGCGAATTCGAAGGCCCAGCCCCCGGGTTCCAGATGTGGCCGGCGCACCTGCCAGTCGCCGCCGGCGGTGATCTGCTCACCCAGCAGCCAGTCGGTGGCCCGCAGCACCGCTGGGTCGTCGGGCGCCACCCCGCCGTCCAGCAGCGCGGCCGTCGCCAGCGCGGTATCCCACACCGGTGACTGGCAGGCCTCGAGCCGCCGTACCTCACCGTCCGGGGTTTGTTCGCGGACGACGAATCCGTCCAGGCCCGCGATGCCAGCCCGCATCGCCGGATGATCGAGCGGATAGCCCAGCAGGTGCAGTGCCAGCAGCGAATACACCCACGGCGGCTGAATTCCGCCCCAGCCGCCGTCGGCCTCCTGGCGGGCCAGAATCCACTCCGCGGCGTGCCGCATCGCCACATCGCGCAGCGGATTCAACGGCAGCCGCGCGTAGGTGTGCAGCACCGTGTCCACGCGCTGGAACACTCCGGCGAGGGAGGTGATCGGCGCGCGGCGGGCCGGGGGCGCGCCGGTACGCAATTCGTCGATGCCGAACGGCAGCGGGCGGCACGGCCGCAGCGTGGCGACCACGGTCAACGGCACCACGGTCTGGCGGGCCCAGCATCCCCAGTCGTAGATGTTGAGCGGGAACCAGGACGGGAACAGCACGAGTTCGGGTGGCAGATTCGGCAGATCGTCCCAGGACCACAAGCCGAACAGCGCCAACCAGATTCGGGTGAAGACCCGCGACGCCTCGATCCCGCCTTCGGCGCGCACGAATGCGGCCGCGGCGCGCATATGCGGCGCGGCTGGGTCGTCACCGGCGAGTCGCAACGCCACCCACGCCTCGGCGGTGGTCGACAGATCGCCGGGGCCGCCGTGGAAGGTCGCCCAGGTTCCGTCGGCGCGCTGCTGTGATCGGATCCAGCGTGCCGCCGGCTCGGTCACGTCCGGGGTGGAGATGCCGAGGAACTCCCGCAGCAGGAGATCTTCGGCGTCCATCGTCACGTTGGTCGCCAATTCGCCCTTCCACCAGCCCTGTTCGTGCTGGGACGAGCGCAGCAGCCGCACCGCCGCGTCGGTGGCCGAGCGGACCGCGCTCAGTTCGTCGGCGCCGTGCGCCGGATCGACCGCTGCCCGCCGGTTCGCTGCCGCATTGCCGGTTTGGGTGACTGTCATTCCTATGCACTCCGTTCCACGATGAAATCGGCCAGGTCACAAAGCTCCCGGCGGTATTCGGGGGTGATGGTGACCGCGGCGAGAGCCTGCTGGGCGGTGCGCACCCGCCGCCGGGCCTCGGCGCGGGCCCAGCGCCGGCCACCGGCGGTCTCGACCATGTCGGCGGCGGCCCGCAGATCGTTCTCGCTCGGTTCGCCCGATTGGGCGAGCCACTGTGCCAGCGCCTGACCGGCCGCGCGGCCGGATTCCACGCTCCAGGTGACCGGGAGCGACTTCTTGCGCGAACGCAGATCCGAGAACACCGGTTTGCCGGTCACCGCCGGATCGCCCCAGATGCCGAGCAGATCGTCGACGAGCTGGAAGGCCAGACCGATGTTGTCGCCGTAGGTGCGCAGCGCCCCGACCGTCGCCGGCGGCGCCCCGGCCAGCACACCGCCGACCGCGGCACTCGCCGAGAGCAGCGCCGCGGTCTTGCCCATGGCCATGCGGATACATTCGGCGAGGGTCACGTCGTTGCGGTGTTCGAAGTCGACGTCGGCGGCCTGGCCGATGATCAGATCCTGGGTCGCCTTCCCGACCAGCCGGGCCGCCGCCACCGCGTGCGGTGACCCGGAATCGAGCAGCACCTCGTGCGACAGCGAGAGCATCGCGTCGCCGGCCAGCACGGCGACCGGATCGCCCCACACCGCCCAGACCGTGGGCCGATGCCGGCGGGTGGCGTCGCGATCCATCAGGTCGTCGTGCACGAGCGAGAAGTTGTGCACGAGTTCGACCGCCACCGCGCCCGGAATCCCACAGAGCTCGTCGCCGCCGGCGGCGTGGGCGGCGAGCATGGTCAGCCGCGACCGCACCGATTTGCCGCTGTCGGCGACGGCCGGACGGCCGCGTTCGTCGCAGAAACCGAGGTGATAGGCGACCACCGGCCGGATCGCGTCGTCGAGCCGCCCGACGGCGTCGGACAGCGCCGACCGGACGGCCTGGCCGTCGGCGTCGACCGTGGACAGGATGGTTACCGTCATCTGATCACCTCCGATATCCGCGTGCGGGGTTCGGGCATACCGGTGCGCTCGGCGGCACCGGCGCGGGGCCGACGCCCCGACGGATGCGAAATGATCTCGGCCGCAGCGGATTCCCCGCTGCGCACGGCGCCCTCCATGGTCGCGGGCCAGCCGGTGTCGGTCCACGCTCCGGCCAGCGCCAGGCCGGGCAACGCGGTGGCCGCGGGCGGCCGCAGCCGCGCACTGCCCGGTGCGGGCCGGAACGTCGCATGGCGTTCGCGAGTGACGAAGAAGTCGACCACCTGCGCCGTGCGGGCGGCGGGCAGCAACTGTTCGAGGGCGGGCAGGAATTCCCGGCGCAGCTCGGCGACGGGGCGATCGACGAATGCGTCGGCGGCGGAGACGGAGACGGCCAGATATTGCGCGCCGGCGGGAAACCGGGCAGGTGCCACCGACGGGCTCGGTGCGGCTGTCGCGACCGGCGCCGAACTGTCTTGTGGCCCGTCGGTGACGTCCGCGCTCCGGCGACCCGCCGCGCGCAATCCCGAGGCGTCGGTGCGGTCGAAAACCCACTGCACGACCGAGCCGACCCCCGCTCGCAGGGATTCGTTCATCACCGGCCGGTCGTAGACCACGTGGATGTTGACGATCGGCGAACTGCCCAGGCTCGCAGCCCAATTCGCGGGCAGATCCACCGCGTCGGCGGGCAACAGCGCCTGAGCCGCGGCAGGGGGCACGGCCGAGACGACGGCGTCGGCGGCGCAGTCGCCGGACCGGGTGCACACCGCCCACCCGTTCGCTACTCGCCGGACGGCCGTGACTCGCTCGTGGACGACCGTAACCCCGGCCGCGGTGAGGGCGGTCAGCGCGGCCTCACCGTGCAACTGCCGCAACGGGATCCGCGACCACCCGATATCGGCGGCATCGGCATCGGTGAGCAGGCCGATCCGGAAGACGGTCGCGGCCAGCGCCAGCGATACGTCGTCGGCGCGCGCGTTGAGGGTGGCGATGCCGACCAGATCCCACAGACTGTCCACGGCGTCGCGATCCTGGCCGTGCGCACGCAACCAGTCCCCGAAACTGGTGGTGTCCGTCCGTGGATCGGCGGGATCGACCGCCCGCAGAGCAAGTGCGGCCCGGACGAACCGCACCCGCGCGCCCTGCGACAACCACGGATAGCGCAGCAGCGCCCAGCTCAGATGCAACGGTGCCGGCAACGGCAGCCGCCGCAACCTGCCCGCGCGGCCACCGCCGGAGACGGGTATGTCCAAGCGCGGCTGCAGGTGCACCGCATCCCGCATGCCGAGCCGATCCAGCAGTGCGAGATAGCGGTCGCAGCACCGCAGGAAGACGTGTTGTCCGTTGTCGATCCACAGATCGCCACGGGGAAACGAATGCGTCAGCCCGCCCAGCCAGGGCCGGGATTCATACAGCCGCACCGCATATCCGGCGTCCGCGCAGCGCAGAGCCGCGGTGATCCCCGCGAGCCCGCCGCCCACCACGGCCACCCGCGCCGTCATCGCGGGCCCCACCCGAATGCCGTCATCGAGTACTGCAGCAGGGCGCCGGAGGCGACGCGGGTCTTCTCCCGTGCGCTCAACGACAGCCGCCGGTCGTAGACGGCCACCGGATTGGCGCGGATGCGCTCGTTGAGCCGCCGGTAGATGCCCGCTATCGCCGCGCAGCAGGCGGCACTGCGGCCGTCCAGATGCGGAATCAGCCGCAGTCCCAGGCAATACCAGTTCTCGGCGCGTTCGGCGCCGGCGCGGATCAGCGCGGCCAGTCCGCCGTTGTGATCGTCGAGCGCCCCACCGGCGTCGAGTTCGAGCCGGACGCCGAAGCGCAGCAACTCGTCCCGGGGCAGATAGACCCGGCCGTTGCCGAGGTCCTCGCGGATATCGCGCAGAATGTTGGTCTGCTGCAACGCTATTCCCAGCTGATCGGCATACAGCGGCGCGCACGGATCACCGCCGGAGCCGAAGATCGACAGGCACAGGCGGCCCACCGCCCCGGCCACGCACCGGCAGTAGTGGGTCAACTCGTCGAAGTCGGTGTAGGTGACGCCGTCGACATCGGCCTGCACACCGTCGATCAGTTCGCCGAACGCGCCCAGCGGCACCGGATAGCGCCGCGCGGTGTCGGCGACGGCGAATAACACCGGATCGTCGGTGCCGGCGCCGCCGGTGACCTTGTCCAATTCCTTGCGCAACAGGGTCAGCGCCTCGGTTTTGGTGGCCGGTTCGCCCTGCTCGTCGCCGATATCGTCGATGCGGCGGGCCAGCGCGTAGAGCGCGCACAGTGCCGTGCGCTTCTCCGGGGGCAGCAGCCGGATACCGTAGTAGAAGTTCTTGGCCTCGGTGCGGGTGATCCGTTCACAGGTCTCGTAGGCCGCCGCGGTGGTCGGGCCGGTCGCGATGATGCTCACTGCGGCACCACCGTGGCCTTGCCGAGCAGCGTGACCATCGAGGCCACGGTGTCGACGTGGCGGGGCCGCACCGGCTGGGTCCACACGTCGCCCTCGGCCGCGCGCAGCGCCTTCGCGGTCGCGCATCCGCCCGCGAGATATCCCGCGACTGCGAGCCGGGCCCATCCGGTGAGCCGGGCGACCAGCGGAGCTCCTTCGCCGAGCATCGCTTCGCAGCGTTCGACCTGGGTCAGGACCACCGCCCGGCATGCCGGATCACCCGGTCCGCCGGTGGCCAGCGCCGCTTCCGGCACCCCGGCCGCGGCCAGATCGTCCTGCGGCAGGTAGATGCGTCCGGCCGCGTGGTCCTCGGCCACGTCCTGGCAGTGCTCGAGCACCTGCAGTGCCGAACACACCCGATCCGACAGTGCCAGCGTGTCCGGTGTGGACTGGTCGAAGACCGCCAGGACCAGGCGGCCCACCGGATTCGCCGACAGCCGGCAGTAGCCCAGCAGATCCTCGAAGGTGGCGTAGCGGCCGACGCGTTGATCGAGCAGATTGGCCTCGATCAACTCCTGGAACGCCTCCTGCGGCAGATCGCACGCCGCCACGGTGGGGGCGAGCATCTGGAGCACCGGATCGTCGGGCGTGCGACCCTGGTAGAGACCGGCGAGGTCGGCACGCAGCGTCAGCAGTTGCGACACACGATCGCCGGGGGCTTCGTCGCCGACCTGGTCGATTAACCTGGTGGCTGCGTAGACCGCGTGCAGGTGTCGGCGTGGTTCGCGCGGCAACCACCGCAGCGCGACGGGAAAGTTCTCTTCCTTTTCACGGGCCCGCAGCCAGCGGGCCGGGGCTGTCGCTGCGTCCATGTTTCGATGGTGAACGCAACACAGGGCTCAAATCTTCAACCGTCGAGGTGATTCCGGTTGGTGTTTTTTGTATCCGGAAGATAATCGAGTCGGAAAGGACTCGAATGAGCGATTCCCATAATGAAATTCCGATAACACCGGAGGCATTGGAGCAGCTTTCGGAGGAACTCGACGCTAGGATGCCCGATCTCCTGGACGAGGTCCGTGATCTGCTCGCCGCGGAGTGGCCCGACTACGCGCGCTATCTCGACGACCATCGCCCGGAGGTCGCCGAGGTCGGGGTGTTGTTCGTCCATCGGCTCCTGGACCTGGCCGAACACGGCCCCCGCACAGGCGATTCCGCTGGTGAGGGCGTCCCGCCGCCGACACAGCTGGTCTTCGAACAGGTGGGTCGCCAGCAACTGCACGACGGCGCGGACCTGTCCGATCTGCTCGGCGCCTACCAGGTCGGCGCCCGCGCCGCCTGGCATCACGTCGCGGAAACGGCGCTGAAACTCGATCTCGGTCCGGAGGTGCTCGCGGTGCTGGCGGAGGCCGTTTTCGCCTTCGTCGACGAATTCTCCGCGGCCTCGGCGCACGGTTATGTGCTCGAACAGTCCGCCTCCAGCGCGGCCCGGGAACGGCACCGCGAGGAATTGGCGGAAATGTTGCTTTCCGGCCGTTCCGACACCGTCGGAATCCGGTTGGCCGCCGAACGCGCGGGCTGGCAGCTGCCCCCCGAGGTCGCGGTGGTGCTCGCCGATCCGGCCGATGCGCGCTCCTGCGGCGTGGTGGAACATCTCGGCGGTCACTGCCTGCCGATCCGGCGTGACGACGCGGTCGGGGCGATCGTGCCCAGTCCGATGCTGGGCGGGCGGATCACCCGGCTGATCGCCGCGCTGCGGGGTTGTGACGCGGTGATCGGTCATCCGCTCACCTTGGACCTGCTGCCGACCGGTATGCGGATCGCCCGCACCGCGCTGCGGTTGCGCAAGGCCGGCGTGCTGTCCGGCTCGCCGGTGGTGGTCGCCGACGAACTCGACACCATCATCGCCAATCGCGACGAATGGCTGCTGGAAACGCTGCGTGCCCAAGTGCTGCAACCACTTCGGGAACTGCCCGACGGTAAGCGCGACCGGCTGGTCGAAACGCTGCGCAGCTGGCTCTGGAACATGGGCGACCGGCACGCGGTCGCCGACGATCTGCACATTCACCCGCAGACCGTGCGCTACCGCATGGACCGGCTGCACGACCTGCTCGGGGAGCGCCTGGATTCGCCACGCGAGCGAGCCCGGATGTATCTGGCGCTGGTCTGGGATCAGCCGCACGGACGCGCCGGTTGAGTCGGCGATATCCGCGAGATCTCAGCCGACCAGCGCGTGCGTCACGGCATAGCCGAGCAGCGCGGCGCCGAGTCCGGCGATCACGCTGATCACCACGTTCATCGCGGCGTAGAACACGGAGCGCTGCTCGAGCAGCCGGACGGTCTCGTAACCGAAGGTGCTGTAGGTGGTGAGCGCCCCGCAGAATCCGGTGCCCGCGAACGCCAGCACCGGGCTGCCGGCCGCACCGCCGGTGAGCGCGCCCAGAATCAGGCAGCCGACGATGTTGACCGTCAGCGTGCCCCAGGGAAACAGACTGTCGTGGCGTGCCTGCACGAACCGATCGGTGAGGTAGCGGGCCGGGGCGCCGAGCACCGCACCGGCGAAGACCAGGACGACGGTCATCGTGCCTCTCCTCGAATCACCTTGCGGAGCAGCGTCATTCGCGCCAGCGTCACCCCGGCGAGGACCGCGAGCAGCGCGCTCAGCAGGGTAGCGGCCAGATAGACGAACGCCGTCACGGCCGAACCGGGTTGCAGCAGATTGCGGATTTCGACGGCGTAGGTGGAGAAGGTGGTGAACCCGCCCAGAAATCCGACCCCGAGAAACGGCCGCACCAGTCGATGCGCCGACCAGACCTCGGTGATCAGCACCATCAGCACGCCGATCGCGAGGCAGCCGAGCACATTCTCGGTGAATGTGCCCCACGGGAACTGCCCGGGGCGTGTCGGCAGGAGCTGGGTGAGGCCGTAGCGGGCCAGACCGCCCAATCCGCCACCCAGCCCGATCACCGCCAGCACCGCGCCGTGTTCGCGCAGCAGTTCGCGGCGTTGCGACGGGACGTGCAGATCGATATCGGGATCGACGGGCCGGTCGGCGGATTCGCCGGGCCGGGGCTCCTCACGGCGTAGCTCGGTCAACGACGGACTCCTACTCGAACACGAACATGGTGGTACCTCGAGTAGGGACTGTTGGCGATCGTCCGATCACGGTTGCTCCGGCCGCGGCGCCGAAGTGGCGAGCCCCACCGCCACGTCGGACAGAATAGCGTGAGGCTCACATCCGGGATGCCGGCGCCGTCGAGGCGTCGGCGACCAGCGGCGCCAGTGCGGAGGACCGCATGCGCGTCACCACCGCCGTGGCGGGGCGGGCCAGCAGCAGACTGACGGCAGCGGCGACCGGAATAGCCAGGATCGCCGACGCCACGACGTCGTGCGGGTAATGACCGCCGACATAGACCCGGCTGAAGGCCAGTACGACCGCGAAGACGGCCGTGATCCAGCCCAGCCGCCGATTCAGCAGATACAGCGCCGCGACGGTCGCCGCGGCGGTGGTGGTGTGACCGCTGGGAAACGAGTAGTCGCTCGGCACCGGACAGGTTTCGATGATGTAGGCGGTCGGCACGCCCCGGCACGGGCGTGGTTCGGCGACGATCACCTTCACCAGCTCGGCGACCAGATAGGCGACCACCACACTGACCGGAGCCAGGAGCGCCAGCGCCATGGACCGGTCGTCGCGGCGCCGGGCCTGCCACCAGCCGATCACCATCAGCACCGCGAACACCGCCAAACCGGCGTCGGTCCACCAGAGCATCGCGTCGTTGAGCCACCGGGTGTGGTCGGCGAAATCGGTGATGGTGGTGAACAGCGGCCGATCGAATCCGGGGCCGCCGGATGCCATCGGGGCCGGGGAGGGGGTCGTCAACGCATATCCGATCTGGTCTGCCCGGGACGCCGGGGGAGGATGGGAAACGTACTGCGATCATTTCTACCGTGTTCGCCCGGTGGGCACGGTTTCGACCACTGCCGTCGAACTCCGCGTCACCTGGATCGCGTATCGGGTCGCCGTGGTTCGCGGTGGATGCCGAACCGGCCCGCCCGGTGCCATACGCTGACCGCATGACCGAGTCTGCTCCCGCCGCGCTGCGCATCGGCTACGTCCCGGGCGTCACCGTCGCCAAGTGGGCGCGGGTGTGGGCCGAACGGTTCCCCGATGTCCCGCTCGATTTGATCGCCGTGCCGCAGGCACAGCAGCGCGACGTACTGGCGCAGGGACGGGTCGACATGTGCTTCGTCCGGTTACCGATCGATCGGGCCGGGCTGCACGCGATTCCGCTCTACCACGAGGTCGCCGTGGCGGTGGTGCAGAAGGATCATCCGATCGGGCTGTTCGACGAGGTGAGCCTGGCCGATCTGGAGGGCGAGCGGATGCAGGACGCGACCGATCTCGACGCGGTGGGCGACACCGTCGAATTGGTGGCCGCGGTCGGCGGGGCGGCGGTGGTGCCGCAGTCGCTGGCACGGCTGCATCACCGCCGCGACCTGATCTATCGCCCGCTCACCGATGTCGATCCGACCCAGGTCGCGCTGTCGTGGCCGATCGAGGACGCGGTCGAACTCGCCGAGGAATTCATCGGCGTCGTGCGCGGGCGCACGGCACGCAGTTCCCGGACCGCCGGTGAACGCGATCGGCGCGGCCGGCAGGATTCCGGTGCGCGCGCCGAAGGTGTTGCGGCGCAGCGCGGTAGGGGCCGGGGCGACGGCGGTGCGAAACCGGCCGCACGCCGGGGCGGCGCGGCGAAGCCGGGACGGGCGGGCAAGGCCGGCGGCCCGCGGAAACGACGCGGCCGCTGAGGTCAGCACCTCAGCGGCCGGTCGAATGATGCGCTACGCGACGGTGATTCAGCGCGGCTTGCGCCGGATGATCGAATCGCGGATCAAGATGCCCGCCAGCGCGACGGCGAAACCGATCAGGAAGATGTATCCGGTGTAGCCGGTGCCCGAGGTGTGGCCCTGCTGGTTCTCGAACAGCATGGCCAGCAGGATCAGGAAGACGACCCATCCGGCGATACGGAAGGTGCGCCGCGATTCACCACTCCAGCCCCAGGCGGCGGAGGGAACCTCGGCGGGATCGACCTTGGTGACGACGCCGGCGCTCTTGGCGGGTTCCAGTTCCGTGGCGGCCACGTTCGCTCCCATCATTTCCGTGTTCGCTGCGGTTCGGGTGCGCGGAGTGCACCGTGAGGTCCGCAGGTCGTGAAGGTGACTGTCGAGAATATGTTTGCATACGACCGGGCGTCGTAGCCAGCGGGGTGACGTGCGCGGCGATTCACCGTGGACAATGAGTGCGTGTCCGACATCGTGAAAGTTCTGCTGCTGGGCAGCACCGGCTCCATCGGCACCCAGGCATTGGAGGTCGTCGCCGCCAATCCGGACCGATTCCAGGTGGTCGGACTGGCCGCGCGCGGCGGCAATACCGACCTGCTGGCCGAGCAGATCCGCGCCACCGGTACCGACAACGTGGCCGTCGCCGATCCGGCCGCCGCCGCGAAACTCGGTGTGGGCCTAACCGGTCCGGACGCGGTGACCGAACTCGTGCGCCGCACCGACGCCGACGTGGTGCTCAACGCCCTGGTCGGCGCGCTCGGGCTGCGCCCGACGCTCGCGACTCTGGAATCGGGGCGGCGCCTGGCCCTGGCCAACAAGGAATCACTCGTGGCGGGCGGCAGTCTGGTGACCCGGGCCGCCACTCCCGGGCAGATCGTCCCGGTCGACTCCGAACACTCGGCGATGGCGCAGTGCCTGCGCGGCGGGCGCGCCGACGAGGTCGCGCGGCTGGTGCTCACCGCCTCCGGCGGCCCGTTCCGGGGCTGGACCGCCGAGATGCTGGAATCGGTGGACCCCGACGCGGCCAAGGCTCATCCCACCTGGTCGATGGGTTTGATGAACACCCTCAATTCGGCCACGCTGGTGAACAAGGGCCTCGAACTGATCGAGGCGCACATGCTGTTCGGGATCGACTACGACAAGATCGATGTCACGGTGCATCCGCAGTCGATCGTGCATTCGATGGCGACCTTCACCGACGGTTCCACCCTCGCCCAGGCCAGCCCGCCCGATATGAAGCTGCCGATCGCACTGGCCCTGGGCTGGCCCGACCGGGTGCCGGGCACACTCGCCCCGATCGACTTCGGCACCGCGTTCACCTGGGAATTCGAACCGGTCGACAACGAGGTCTTCCCGGCGGTCGAGCTGGCTCGCGCGGCGGGTAAGGCCGGTGGCAGCGTCACCGCGGTGTACAACGCCGCCAACGAGATCGCGGTGCAGGCATTCCTCGACGGTGCGCTGCGATTCCCGGATATCGTGCGCACGGTCGCGCGGGTCGTCGAGTCGGCCGACCGCTGGGCCGCGGAACCCAGTACCTTGGACGAGGTGCTCGCGGCGGATGCGTGGGCGCGACAGCGTGCGCGCACGCTCGTGAGCAACTGATTCAGGAGGGTTCCATACCGCATGGGCTTCGCGATCGGATTCGTGCTGTTCGCCCTCGGCATCACGGTATCGGTGGCGCTACACGAATGTGGCCACATGTGGGCGGCGCAGGCCACCGGCATGCAGGTGCGCCGCTACTTCGTCGGCTTCGGGCCGAAGGTGTTCTCGTTCCGCCGCGGTGAGACCGAATACGGCCTCAAGGCGCTGCCGCTGGGCGGTTTCTGCGATATCGCGGGGATGACCGCGCTGGACGAGGTTCCACCCGAGGACCTGCATCGCGCGATGTACCGGCAGGCCACCTGGAAGCGGCTGGTGGTGATGTTCGGCGGCATCGCGATGAACTTCATCCTGGGCTTCCTGCTGATCATGCTGCTCGCGGTGGCCTGGGGGCTGCCCCGGCTGGATTCGCCGCCGGCCACCCAGATCTACCCGGCCGGCTGCGTGCCCGCGCAGAACCCCGACGGGTCGATGCAGAAGTGCACCGGCCCCGGCCCGGCCGAACGCGCCGGGCTGAAGCGCGGCGATCTGGTGACCGCGATCGACGGCAAGCCCGTCAAGACCTGGAACGACTTCCGCTCGATCACCGAGAAGGCCAACGGCCCGGTCGTCTACACGGTGAAACGTGACGATCAGACCCTGCAGATTCCGGTGACCCCGGAGCGGGTGGCGACCTATCCGCTGAAGTCCACCGACAGTTCCGAGCGGGTCACCACGCCGGTGTACGTGAGCAAAGTCGGCGTGGCACAGGATGTGTACAGCCCGGTCAAATACAACGTGATCGCGGCGGTTCCGGCGTCGGCGGCCTTCACCGGCGATATGTTCGGCCGCACGTTCGCTTCGCTCGCGCAGATGCCGGGCAAGGTCGTCAGCCTGTGGCACGCCGTGACCGGCGGCCAGCGCGACGCCGACACACCGGTGAGCGTCTACGGCGCCAGCAAGATCGGCGGTGAGACGGCCGAACACGGATACTGGAACATGTTCGTGCTGGTGCTGGCCAGCCTGAACTTTTTCCTCGGCGCGTTCAACCTGCTGCCCCTGCTCCCGCTGGACGGCGGCCACATCGCGGTGGTGATGTTCGAGAAGCTGCGCAACATGTGGCGCAACCGCAAGGGCTTGCCCAACGGCGCTCCGGTCGACTACCTGAAACTGCTGCCCGCCACCTACGTGGTGGTGGTGATCGGCGGGGCGTACATGATCCTCACCCTGGTCGCCGACATCGTGAACCCGATCAAGCTGTTCCCGTAGCGGATTCGGCGCTCGCGCGACCGAGCGCCAGATCGCGCAGGCGCAGCCAGTCCAGAGCGGCTGCGGCAGGGCGGGTTCCGGGGCGGTTGCGCGGTACGCGCACGCGCAGCGCGCCGGGTTCCACGACGCATCGCACCGGTGTGTCGAGGAGCAGCGATTCCCCGTCGACGCCGGCGGGGATCGGTGAGCTCTCGGCCTCGACGACGACTTCGGATGCGGTCTGCTGGGTCAGTCCGTGGCTGTGTGTGCGACGGATCAGACCCAATGCCGCGCGGGTATCGGAGACCGAGACCGTGACCGCCCCGAGCACGCCGCGGTCGAGGCGGTCGCGGCGGCTCAGCCCGGCGAGATCGCTGGTGCCGTAGGGATTGTTGCTCACCAGCACCGCCTGCGGGCCGGTGACCGTGGTGGCGCCGATACGCGCCACCAGCTTGGTCCCGCTGTGGCCGGCGAGCAGATCGGGGAGCAGGCGCAGGACGGTCGCGGTCTTGTCGTCGCGATAGGCGGGGCTGCGCACGATCTCGGCGTAGACGCCGAACGAGGCGTTGTTGACGAACGGCCGGCCGTTGATCCGGCCGAGGTCGACGCGCATCTCCACGCCGTCGCGCAACGCGTCGAGCCCGGTCGCCGGATCGGTGCGGTCGAGCCCGAGGTCCAGCGCGAAATGATTGCGCGTGCCCGCGCTGAGCACGAGGAACGGCAGGTCGTGCGCGGCGGCGACCCCGGCCACGAGCGCTTGGGTCCCGTCGCCGCCCGCGACGCCCAGCAGGTCCGCACCTCGTTCGACGGCCTCCTGAGCCAGGGCGGCGACATCGACGCGACCCTCCATCAGCACAACCTCTGCGCCCAGCTCTTCGGCTCGGCGCCGCAGATCGAACTTCGCGACTTTCCCTCCCCCGGAGCGGGGATTCATGATCAGGAACGGTCGTCGCGGTGGCGGCGCGGAGTATTCGATCGCCGTCGTGTGGGCCTCACCCGGCCGTAGCGCGGCGCGAGCACAGAACATGGACGCGAAGGCCAGCGCGCCCGCCACCAGCACGACCCACAGCAGGCCCGTGCGCACGAACATGACGAGAACCACGATCGGCGCCGCCACCGCCACGATCGCCGACACCCACCGAATGGCCCCACGGTCGCTCACGAACCAGTACAGCGCGGCCACCGTCACCACCACCCCGCCCGCACCGACGATCAGCAGCGCGAGGGTACCCAGCACGTCGGCGAATACGACCGGCACCACGACGGCCGCACCGGCGAAGACGAATGCTGTTCGCGCCCAGCGTGATCGGGCGCGCAGCGAGCGGCCGCCGTCGTTCGCTGCGTCTCCGGATCGGCGGTGCGAGGGTGGCTCTTCGGCGTAGATGTGGTTCATGGCAGGCCTCGTCCCGGGCGCTCAGGTATCGGTCGTGTGATCGGATCGGTGCTGGAAGGCATCGACCGCTGCGTCGACGGTGGGGTAGAAATGCGTCGCGTCGAACCGGTCGCCGACGCCGAAGCGGATGATCGTGTCCTTGATCGGCCCTTTCATCTCCGCGAAGGCCAGCCGGATCCCGCGGCCCTCGAGGTACCGGTCGAGATCGACGAGTTCGTCGACGGCCGTGGTGTCGAGGCCGGTGATCGGTTCGGCGGCGACGACCACCCATTCGACCGGGTACGGAGCCCGCGCGACGAGCGAGCGCACGTAGTCGTCGAAGATCTGGCCGTTGGCGAAGAACAGGGGCGCGTCGAAACGCACCAGCACCAGGCCGGGGAAGCGGTGTCCCTCGGGGTGGCGTTCGATGTCGTGGAAACCCGGCCGGTCCGCGGTGGCGACGAGTTCGGTGCGGTACGGCTGCCAGGCCCGCGCGACCACCGCGACGAACGACAGCCCGATCGCGACCAGAATGCCCTGCAGGACGCCCACCAGCGCGACGCCCAGGAACGCGGCCACGGCGAGGCCGAATTCCACCGTGCTCATCCGCCACATCCGGACCAGGCCGCGCACATCGATCAACGCGGTGGCCGCGACGATCACCACCGCCGCGAGCGTCGCGTCGGGAAGGTAGGCCGTGAGTCCGGGGGCGATGAGGACGAACAGCAACACCGCGGCCGCTCCGACCACACCCGCCAATTGCGTATGCGCACCGTTCTGTTCGGCGACGGGGGTGCGAGAGCCGCTGGCGGACACGGGAAATCCGCCGAACAGCCCGCCGGCCACATTGGCGACCCCGATCGCTTTCATTTCCGTACTGCCGTCGACGTCCTCGCCGTGGCGCGAGGCGAACGTGCGCGACAGGACGCCGCTGTCGGCGAAGGCGATCAGCGCGATACCCGCCGCGGGCCCGATCAGGCGAGCGACCTCGTGCCGGCCGACCCCGCCGACCGAGGGCAGCGGCAGGCCCTCGGGCAACGCGCCGACCATCCCGATCTCGCCGGTGAGCCCGGCGGCCGCGGAGATCACGATGCCGGCCACGACCGCGACGAGCACACCCGGCACGATCGGCAGCCACATCCGGAAGATCACGATGACGGCGAGTGATCCGATGCCGACGGCCGCTGCGACCGGTTCGATGCCGGAGTGGAAGACCGCCCGGACGATGGCCGCGATCTCGGCGAGCAGACCGGTCTCCTCGACCGAGAATCCCAGCAGTTTGGGCACCTGCCCGACGACGACGATCAGCGCGATGGCGTTCAGATATCCCAGCCGGATGGGTTTGGACAGCAGTTCGGTGACGAATCCGAGGCGCAGGAAACCGCCGACGAGCAGGATGAGGCCGACGAGTACGGCCAGTACGCCCGCCAGCGCGAGGGCGCTGCGGGGATCACCGGCGGCCGCCAGCGGCAGCACCGCCGCCGCGATCAGCGGGGCCAGCGACGAGTCGGGGCCGAGTACGAGGATTCGCGACGGGCCGACCACGGCGTAGGCGAGCAGCGGAACGATGGTCGCGTACAGGCCGGCGTAGGCGGGCAGCCCGGCGGCTTCGGCGTAGCCCATGCCCGCGGGAATCAGGAGCGCGGTCAGGACGAGGCCCGCGGTCACATCCGCGCGCAGCCAGTCACGGTGATATCCACGCGCGGTCGCGATTCCGGGCAGCCGGCCGATACTGTCTCGCCAGCCCACGGCCGCGCCTCAGTGCGCCCGGGCACGCAGCGGCGTCACCGCGGCCGCAGTGTCGAGCGGAATTTGCGGTGCGTTGTGGCGGATGCGCCTGCGCCGCAGCGCCTTCTCCGCCTCGATCGCGATCGGGATCAGCACCGACCAGCCGAGACAGGCCAGCCACTGGCCACCCGTCAGCGATGTCGTCATCAGCAGATCCTGCAGGAAACTCAATTCCACGGCAAGCACGGTGACGACGACCGGGATCGACAAGATCTTCAGCGCACCGAGAACCGGTGCGGTGAAACCGGATTCGGGATCGCGACGCATCGCGAGCCCGGCGAGGACCGAACCCAGTGACAGCACCACGAAGGTCGTCGTCATCGGCACCGAGGCGGTGTCCGTACTCATCTCGCCGGGAGCCAGCAGCATGGCGGCAAGGGCGACCGCGAACTGCAGCACACCGTAGGCCAGCCACTGCGCGAACGCGGTCCGGTTGGCGATCGGCATCGCCGGATCGCGCGGCGGCTTGTTCATCAGATTCGCCGGCGGCGGGTCGGTCATGATGACGGCGACCGGAAACAGCGTGATGAAGAAGTGCTGGAACAGCACCATCAGCGGAGTCAGCGCGACGCCGTGGTTGATGTCGAAGATGCTGGCCACCAAGAACAGCAGCACCAGGGAGAACAGTTTCGACATCTGATACCGAATGTAGGACACGATCTTGTCGTAGATGGCCCGGCCGAGGCGGATCGCGGTGATCAGCGTCCCGAAGTTGTCGTCGGTGAGCACCATTTTGCCGGCCTGTTTGGTGACCTCGCTGCCCGAACCCATCGCGACGCCGATATCGGCCTTCTTCAACGCGGCGGCATCGTTGACCGCGTCACCGGTCATCGCCACCACCGCGCCGCCGCGCTGCATCACGCCGGCCAGCCGCAGCTTGTCCTCGGGGGTCACGCGGCCGAACACGTGCAGATTCGGCAGCGCCTCGGCCAGTTGCTCGTCGGTCATGGCTTGCAGTTCCGCGCCGCCGACCGCCCCCGGCCCCAGCCCGAGTTCGGCTCCGATCGCGGCGGCGGTGATCGCGTGGTCGCCGGTTATCATGCGCACGTCGATCCCTGCCTCGTGGGCGATGCGCACCGAATCGACCGCCTCGGGCCGCAGCGGGTCGATGATACCCACCATGCCGACGAAGGTGAGATTCTCGACCAGCGACATGGGATCGGCCCGCGCGGCGTCCACCCGGCCGTCGAGGATCCGGACGGCAAAGGCGAGAACGCGCAGGCCCTGCTCCGACATGGTGTGCATCGCGGCGGTGATCTCGGCGCGCGCCTCGTCGATCGGCACCTCCGTGCGGCCGGGGCGGTAGGCGCTCGCGCAGCGGGCCAGGACCATATCCGGTGCGCCCTTGACCAATTCGACGAATCGAGTCCGATCGTCGACGCGCAGATGGTGGAAGGTGGCCATGAATTTGTAGGCCGAGTCGAAGGGCACCGCGGCGATGCGCGGGTAGGCGCGGCGGGTGAGCGGAGCGTCGATGCCGAGCTTGGCCGCCAGTACCACCAGCGCCGCTTCGGTCGGATCGCCGACCACCTCTCCGGTGTCGGACACGGTGGCGTCGCTGTCCAGGCACAGACCATAGGCGAGCAGGCTGAAATCCGGGACGCCTTCGCCCGCGGCCTCGGTGACCGTTCCGTATGTGCTGTAGCCCTCTCCGGTCACGCCGTACCAGCGGCAGTGGAAGAACAGCGATCGCACCGTCATCTGGTTCATGGTCAGGGTGCCGGTCTTGTCCGAGTTGATCGCGCTGGTCGCGCCCAGCGTCTCGACATCGGTGAGGTTCTTGACCACGGCCTTGGCGTCGGCGAGGCGGCGTGCGCCGTAGGCCAGCATCGCCTGGACGAAGGTCGGCAGCCCGGTGGGAATCGCGGAGACGCCCATCGAAATGCCCAGCAGTAGTACCGCTGTCACATCCTGGCCGCGCAGCGCACCGATCACCACGATGATCGCCACCGCCGTCCACGCGATCACCCCGAGCAGTTTCGTCAGCGAATCCAGCTCACGCTGCAGCGGTGATCTCGACGGGGGGACCGCCGACAGCATGGACGCGATCTGGCCCATCTCGGTGTTCATCCCGGTTTCGGTGACCACCATGGTGGCGGTCCCCCGGGTGACCGAGGTGTTCTGATAGACCATGTCGCCGCGGTCGCCGAGCGGTACGTCCGCGGCGGCGAGAGTGCCGGGATCCTTGGCCACGGGGGCGCTTTCACCGGTGAGCGCCGCCTCCTGGGTCTCCAGCGTCGCGGAGGTGACGAGCCGGCCGTCGGCGGGGACGATATCGCCCGCTTCGAGCTGGACGATATCGCCGGGCACCAGCTCGAGCGCGTCGAGCTGGGTCAGCACTCCGTCGCGCACCACCCGCGCCTGCGGCGACTGCATCTTCGCCAGCGCGTCCACGCTCGCGCGCGCCACGAGTTCCTGTCGCGTGCCGAGTACGACGTTGAGCACGACCAGCACCCCGACCACGACGGCCGTCGGAATCTCGCCGATGACGACGCTGACCACCACCACCGCGACCAGCATCAGGTTCATCGGATCGCGGAGCTGTCGCAGCGCGACGGCCCACGGCGCCGGTGCGGGCTCGGCGGCTATTTCGTTGGGGCCGTAGCGTTTACGCCGCTGCTCGGCCGCGGCGGTGGTGAGTCCGGCGTGCCGGTCCGAGGAGAGCGCAGTCACCACCGCGTCGGCGTCGCGGGCGTGCCAATCGGCAGGTTCGGGTGCCGGTGCGCCGGCGGACGGATTCCGGGGCACCGCTTGTGTGTCCGCCATAACGCTCGTCCTCTCCCTCGGCTCGCAACTCTCAGTACGGCGTCGGAATCCAGTGCAGCGGCTGCGGTGGGACGCGATAGCCGTTCGCGCTCTGCCGATCCGGTAGCACGACCTGCGGTCGATCGAGCGGCTCGTAGTCGATCCGGCCGAGGAGGTGACTGATGATGTTGAGCCGGCCACGCTTCTTGTCGTCGGTGGCCGCGATATACCAGGGCGCCCAGCCGGTGTCGGTGAAGTGGAACATCTCGTCCCGTGCCCGCGAATAGTCGTACCAGCGGCTGTAGGAGCGCAGATCCAGATCCGACAGTTTCCAGATCTTGCGGGGGTCGTCGATGCGGCTCTGCAGCCGCCGCGTCTGCTCGTCCTGACCGACCTCCAGCCAGTACTTCAGCATGATGACGCCCGAGTCGACGATCTCGCGTTCCACCGTCGGAATCAGCTCGAGGAAGTGCCGGGCCTGCTCGTCGGTGCAGAAACCCATCACCCGTTCGACGCCGGCCCGGTTGTACCAGCTGCGGTCGAAGATGACGACCTCGCCGGCGGCCGGCAGATGCGGCAGATAGCGCTGGATGTACATCTGCGACTTCTCCCGCTCGGTGGGGGCGGGCAGGGCGACGACCCGGAACACCCGCGGGCTCACGCGCGCGGTGATGGCCTTGATGACTCCCCCCTTACCGGCCGTGTCGCGGCCCTCGAAGACGAGGCAGATCCGCGCGCCGGAGTCCTTCACCCACTCCTGCAGGGCGACCAGTTCGGCCTGCAGCGGCCGCAGCAGCCGCCGGTACTCCTTGTTCGACATCGGCGTGTTCGATATCGGCTCGTTCGACCTCGCCGCCGCGGATTCCTGCGCGCCGGACAGCTCCGCCGAGCTTCGCGGCGGACGGTGGGAACGCTCGGTGAGCGTGTTCCCCGGGGTGTCGGCCCGGCGCTTGCCGTGGCGGGACTTCTTCCCCACGTACTCGTCTCCTCAGATGACCGTCACTGCGCGCGTGCCGCGCGGACGGGTGCGAGACGCGGATGCCGGTGTTCCTGCGGGCCGGATGCTGATCGCTTGCCGTGCTGCCTTCTCGACGAGCAGAGGGACGAAGTCGTGTACTCGCGCATCGGAGAAGCGCTTGTGGATGTCGCGCACGATGAGTTCTATGTCCCCCGGCGGGACGGACGGGTGGCGCGCGATCATTCGCTCGATGACTTGTTCGACCTGAATCAATTCCTCATCGCCGGTCATCGGTCTATCGTCTGCCCGGCGGCGATGGTCGTCAAGGCACGAATCGGGCGCGAAATTCGACGGCGCCTTGCTCTTTCGTGATTCGTCATATCCGCCTCCGGTGGCCGTTCCCCTGTCGTGCCGTCTGATCTGCGGTGTTCGTCTTGATATGCAGTGTTCGCGGCGATCGGACGCGGCCGACGCGGATCGGAGTAAAGGGTTCGCGTCCGGTGGCGATCGGCGAATAGTCATCGGATTTCAGCTACTTCGATCGGGTACGACGAAACGGAAAACAATCGACCGCATCAGGCGCGATCGCAATTCGAGAACGAATATCTGAAACGAGATGACATTCGACTCTGGCGCCGCCCGGACATTGATTGCCGTCGCTCCGGGTGGCGGTGGTGTTCGGCGAATCTCGCGGGTCCGCGCAACGCGAATCGTCGATTAGCGATTAAGTTGCCGATGGTCGCCTTCGTAGGCTGGTTCGATGCTGCCACCCGGCGCTGCTCGCCCGTTGTGCCCGGGCGCTTCCCTAGCCGCGAGCGACGCTGTCGCGCAACAGTGTTCGGCACAGATGGTCGGCGCGGCGGGTGGTCTCCGGCTGGCGGTACTTCGGCGCGAGCGCGAGAACCTGGGCGCACGCGGTGTCGAGGGAGATGCGATGGCCCACCGACACGTACACCGGTTTGATCCCGGGCTGGGTGCGCAGCGCCCGGCCGACCACCTCGCCGTCCACCGTGATGTCGGATACCGAACCCCGCGCGGCATCGGGCTCGTCGCATCGACCCCACACCGTCTTGGCGACGCCGATCGACGGCAGGCCGGTCAGCACCCCCAGGTGGCACGCCAGCCCGAAGCGCCGCGGGTGGGCGATGCCCTGGCCGTCGCAGACCAGCAGGTCGGGCGTGGTCTCGAGGCGTTCCAGCGCGGCCAGGGTGGTCGGCAGTTCCCGGAACGCGAGCAGGCCGGGCACGTACGGAAACCGCGTCGTGCCGCGGGCGACGGCGGTGTCGACGGTCGCCATCGTGTCGAGATCGAGGACCACGACGGCGGCGACGACCGCGCCGGACTCGTCGTAGGCCGAATCCAGGCCCGCGACGGTGCGAAATCGCGGCGGCCGCGGGTCGTGGGTGAGCACCGAATCGCGCAATCGTTCCTGCAGTGCCGCAGCCGCTTCCGGGTCGGCGGGCAGTTCGGGAATCATCGCCAGGCGCACGGTCAGCGCCGCCCGACACGTGGTCGCGGGATGTACATCCGGTGAATCCTCCTGAACGCGACGGTGCTTGCCGGTCTTCGGCTCGTCTACGGTAGCCACCTCGGCATCCGGGCGGAAAAACGCGGATGACCGGGCATACCGGGTGTGCCGGGCAGCTCGGCCCGGCGACGGTACGGTCCTGGTCACAGTCGTTCGGCGGTGGTGGCGGACCATGAGTGCGTGGTTCACCGGCCGGGGTGTCGGTGCTCTCACAGGTCGCTCTCATACCGCCCGCACTAGACTCGGCAACGAACGGGTGCACCAGACGCAGACGAAAGTAGGCAGCCGAACGTGAGCACAGCCATCACCCTGGGGATGCCGGCCGCACCGGCGGCGGTCCTCGCACCGCGGCGTAAAACGCGCCAGCTGATGGTGGGCACGGTGGGAGTGGGCAGTGATCACCCCATCTCCGTCCAGTCGATGACCACGACCAAGACCCACGACGTGAACGCCACGCTGCAGCAGATCGCGGAACTGACCGCCTCGGGCTGTGACATCGTGCGCGTGGCCTGCCCGCGGCAGGAGGACGCCGACGCGCTGCCGATGATCGCGAAGAAGTCGCAGATCCCGGTGATCGCGGACATCCACTTCCAGCCCCGCTACATCTTCGCCGCGATCGATGCCGGCTGTGCCGCCGTGCGCGTCAATCCGGGCAACATCAAGGAGTTCGACGGCCGCGTCAAGGAGGTCGCCAAGGCCGCCGGTGCCGCCGGGATCCCGATCCGGATCGGCGTGAACGCGGGCTCGCTGGACAAGCGCATGCTCGAGAAATACGGCAAGGCCACCCCAGAGGCGCTGGTGGAGTCGGCGCTGTGGGAGGCGAGCCTGTTCGAGGAGCACGGCTTCGGCGATATCAAGATCTCGGTCAAGCACAACGATCCGGTGGTCATGGTCGAGGCCTACCGGCAGCTGGCCGCACAGTGCGACTACCCGCTGCACCTGGGCGTCACCGAGGCCGGGCCGGCCTTCCAAGGCACGATCAAATCGGCGGTGGCCTTCGGCGCCCTGCTCAGCGAGGGCATCGGCGACACCATCCGGGTCTCGCTGTCCGCGCCGCCCGCCGAGGAGGTCAAGGTCGGCGGGCAGATCCTGCAGTCGCTGAATCTGCGTCCGCGCAAACTCGAGATCGTGTCCTGCCCGTCCTGCGGACGTGCGCAGGTCGACGTCTACTCCCTCGCCAACGCGGTCACCGCGGGTCTGGAGGGTCTCGAGGTGCCGCTGCGGGTGGCGGTCATGGGCTGTGTGGTCAACGGTCCCGGTGAGGCTCGTGAGGCCGATCTGGGTGTCGCCTCCGGTAACGGCAAGGGCCAGATCTTCGTGAAGGGCGAGGTCATCAAGACCGTGCCGGAACACCAGATCGTGGAGACGCTGATCGAAGAGGCCATGCGCATCGCCGACGAGATGGGTACCGACGCCGAGAACGGCGAGCCCGTCGTGACCGTCGGCTGACCGCCGGACGCGGACAGGGGAGCGGGCGTGTTGCGCGCCGGGCGCATTCTGCCCTTGGAGCCGAGCAAAGCCCCCGCACGCAGGCGTCGTTCATGGCAGGCTGGGAGCGTGCGGAGTGTGCTGGAACCGTCGCGCCGGTCACGGATTTCCGGTGCTCGTCAGCTCGCGGATCGCGATCTGGCGCAGGTGCTGGAAGTGCTGGACACCGATCCGGTGGCCGGGTGCATGGTTGCCGCGCGTCTGCAGGAATACGGCCTGGACAACCGCGGCGGCGGGGAATTGTGGACGCGGCGTACCCCGGCGGATTCGCTGTGTTTCTCCGGCGCCAATCTGGTGCCGTTGCGCGGAACGACCGACGATATGCGGGCCTTCGCCGATCGCGCGGCCCGGTGGCCGCGGGTGTGCTCCTCGGTGGTGGGCCGCCAGGAATTGGCGCTGCCGCTGTGGGAGACGCTGGAACAGCGGTGGGGTCCGCCGCGTGAGATCCGCGCCGATCAGCCGCTGCTGGCCCTCGACGGCCGCGCCCGCGCCATCCCCGATCCGAAGGTGCGTCGCGTGCGCAGCGACGAGCTGGAACGGTATCTGGTCGCCGCGGTCGCGATGTTCACCGAGGAGATCGGCGTCGATCCGCGGGCCGGCGACGGCGGTCGCGGATACCGGCGCCGGGTGGCGAGCCTCATCGAGGCGGGCCGCGCGTGGGCGCGCTTCGAGGACGGCCAGGTCGTCTACAAGGCCGAGGTCGGGGCGATGTCGCGGCGGACCGGTCAGATCCAGGGCGTGTGGGTCCATCCGCAGTGGCGGGGTCGCGGTCTCGGCACCGCCGGGACGGCCGCGGTCGCCGACGCGGTGGTCGCGGCCGGGCGCACCGCGAGCCTGTACGTGAACTCCTACAACGAGGTCGCCCGCCGCGCGTACGCCAAGGTCGGCTTCCATCAGGTCGCGACATTCGCGACGATCCTCGTGGACTGAGCGCGCGGGTTTCCCCGCTTACTGTGCAAAACCAGTGTGTCGCAACGTTTACCAGCGACCGGCTGGCTACCATCGGTGGCAATGTGGAAGTCGAGATGTGCGCCGCGCGCACTGGTGCTGGGTGCGGCCGCCGCCGTCGTGGTGACGGCGAGCGCGTGTTCCTCCGGACCGCAGGGTCCGGTCGCCGCCGCCGACTCCTTCCTGTCCGCCTTCGCCCGGCAGGACGCGGCGCACGCCGCCGATCTGACCACGCAGCCCGAGAAGGCCTCGGCGGCATTGGCTTCGGCGTGGCAGAACCTGCAGGCGCAGCACCTGGCCGCGCACACCGGATCCGCGCGCGTCACCGGCGACACCGCTACCGTCGACTACACCTACGAGTGGACACTGCCGAAGGACCGCGCCTGGAGCTACTCCGGCCAGTTGCAGATGGGCCGCAGCGATGGGCAGTGGAAGGTGCGCTGGAGCGCCTCGGACATCCATCCGAAACTGGGTGACACCCAAAGCCTGCACCTGCGCACCACTGCGGCTCCGCGGGCCCGGGTCAACGAACGATCCGGCAGCGACGTCCTGGTTCCGGGGGTCGTGCACCGGATTTCGTTCGCGGTGTCCGACGCCCCGGATCCGGGCTATGTGGCCGGAGCGCTGTCGGCCGCGCTCAAACAGTTCGACGACACCCTGACCACCGACGCGATCCTGGCCGCCGCCCGGAAACAACACGGTCCCACTCTCGTCCTGGGCCTCAGCGATTGGGAATTCGACCAGGTCAGCGGACAGTTGCTGGGCCTGCCCGGAGTGACCACCGACCGGCAGTGGGATCTGCTTCCCACCGACCGGCATTTCGCGCCCGATCTGATGACGCAGATCCGCAAGACCGTCATCGACGAGGTCGACGGCAAGGCGGGCTGGAGTGTGGTCACCGTCAATGCCGACGGCGTCGATACCGATGTGCTGAAAGAGGTTGCGCCGCAACCGGCCCCGTCGTTCTCGCTGAGTATCGACCGCACCGTGCAGAACGCCGCGCAGCGGGCCGTCGACCCGCGCCGCGAGCAGACCATGATGGTGGTGATCCAGCCCTCCACCGGAGCGATCCTCGCGGTGGCGCAGAACGAGGCCGCCGACACCGACGGGCCGGTCGCGACGACCGGACTGTATCCGCCCGGCTCCACCTTCAAGACCGTCACCGCCGCCGCCGCGATGACCGCGGACATCGCGAATCCGGATACCGTCGTGCCGTGTCCGAGCCGAATCGTGGTGGGGGAGCGGACAATTCCCAACTACGACCTGTTCTCCCTCGGCGATGTGCCGATGTCGACGGCGTACGAGCGGTCCTGCAATACGGCCTTCGCGAAATTGGCCAGCGAACTGCCCGGTGCGGCCCTGACCGACGCGGCGGCGCGGATGGGGGTGGGCCCGGACTACACCGTGGCCGGGTTGCCGACCGTGTCGGGTTCGGTGCCGCGCGCCGACGACGAGGTGGTTCGCACCGAGGACGGGATCGGCCAGGGCGGGGTGGTGGTCAGCCCGTTCGGCATGGCGCTGGTGGCGGCGACGGTCGCGCACGGGTCGGCGCCGACGCCGTATCTGATCTCCGGGCACGAGACGGCCGTCCACGGCGACCGGCCGAGCCTGTCACCGCAGGTGGTGGAGGGCCTGCAGGCGATGATGCGCAAGGTGGTCACCGGCGGTACCGCCGAGCGGATCGCCGACCAGGGCGAGGTGTTCGGCAAGACCGGTGAGGCGGAGGTCGACGGCGGATCGCATTCGTGGTTCATCGGCTATCGCGGCGATCTCGCGTGGGCGACGCTGCTGGTCCGCGGCGGGAGTTCGGACAATGCGGTCGCGGTGACCAGGGATATGCTGGCGGCTCTGCCACCGGGGAGTGCCTGAGCCGGGGCGTGTGCGCGCCGTGCGGACGAAGATTTTCGGGAGCCCCCTGAATACACGTGACCGGACGCTCGGTGGCGTCCGGTCACGGGGGTGAAAGCGGTGACGTTCGTGAGCCGTTTATTGTCCCTGCACCTCCGTTCCACCGACGGTGGCCGAGGTCGCGTGCTCGGTCGGGGGTGACGCCCCGGCCGAACCGTCTCCCAGAATCTCCACGGCCCCGGTCCCGGCGAGGATCATCCCCGCGGTGATCAGCGTGAGCGTCGAACGCTTCATGGTCTTCTCCCTTATCGGTGAGTGAGAGCCACTGGCATCGAACCATCGGTTCGCCGACTATTAGCCGACCCGGAAAACCGTAAACCGGCGAACCGCGCGCCGACAACCCCCTGCGCCGGAACGCGCAGCGGAAGAGACCACGAAAAGCCTGGTTATACCGTCAATTCTTAATTCTGTTCAGCTCGGCGCAAGCTGGCCGACAAATGATGTTGCGTCGGTTGCCCGACGGCCGCCATTCGCAGCTTGTAGTCGATCGTGTCCCCGGACAGATGAATAGAGCGGCCCAGCGCGGTGACCGATTTCGCGGTACTCGAGGTGCCGATATGAGTGGAATCGAGCTCGAGCCGCAGTCCGTCCTCGACGACCGCGATGCGCCCCTCGCAGATCTCGGTGATGCCGGTGGGGTGCGCGAGGATCAGCTCCACCCGGTCCGCGCCGGTCGAGCGCAGGTAGCCGGTTTCGGCGTGCAGCGAGCGGCCGTCGCCGGCGTGGCGGGTGCGCTGCCGATAGGTGAGGAACGGCCGGCCGACGTGGCCGAATCGGATCTCCTCGTGATAGTCGAACGGCTCGATGGTCGGATACTCCCCGTGGCCGGAGCCCCGCCAGGTGCCCAGCAGCGGAGCCAGATGGGCGATATCCGGATGGGGCGCGACGGCGGGTTGGGGTTCGAGCACGGCGCACAGCATAGTTCCCCGCGGCGCCGAGGGTGGGACGACCACGCGGCAGAGTCCGGTTCGTCCGGGACGAGACGGGGTAAGCCGCGACATACACCGCGAATCGGGCCCCGCTCGCGCCGAGATCGCGCGGCGGCGGCCCGGTGTCTGGTGTGATGGACGGATGCCGACCGCGTGCGAACGGAGCAGGCAATGACAGTGCGAATCCAGCCGGTGCCGCGGCGGGGCACGCATGCCGTGCTGCGCGGCTGGTGGCTGCCGTGCTGGGTGCTGACCCGCCGCCAGATCCGGCCCTCGCTGCGCAACGGCGAGGTGCTCACCGCGGTGCTGGCGCCGACGGTGTTCACCCTCGGCTTCTACGTACCGCTGAATCGGGTGATGAGCTTCGCCGGGCACGGCGCGAGCAGCTACGCCCAGTTCCTGATGCCGATGATCGTCATGCAGGCGGTGTCGTTCTGCGCGACCGCGGCCGCGCTGCGCGCGGCGGTCGACGCCCGCGACGGTCTCGACGCCCGGCTGGCGACCATGCCGATTCCGCCGATCGCCCCGCTGGTCGCCCGCACCGCAGCTACCGGATACCGCATCACGATCGCCTTGGTGGCGGCGCTGCTGGCCGCGCACGTGATCGGCTTCCGGTTCGGCGGAAGCTTCTGGGAAACAGTCGGCTTCGTCCTGTTCGCGGTGTCGGTCGGGCTGATGCTGGGACTGTTCGGCGATCTGCTGGGGGCATTGTCGAAATCGCCGGAGGCCACCACCCAGGTGCTGATGCTGCCGCAGTTGATCCTCGGCATGGTGTCCACCGGGTTCGCGCCGGCCTCCCAATTCCCGCCGTGGATCCAGGGTTTCGCGCGGAATCAGCCGGTGTCGCAATTCGTCGACGCGATGCGGGCGCTCGCGGGTGACCAGCCGGGTTTCGCGACAGCGGTGGACCGGTCGACGGTCGGACCGGGTGTGGTGTGGACGGCCGCCGGGCTGCTGGTCTTCGGCGGCGGTTCGGTGGTGCTGGCCGTGCGGCGGCAGCGATGACGCGGGCGGACACCGCGGTGCGCGAACTGGCGACCGTGCAGGTGGATACCGAGCGCTGGCGATATCTGCTGCCGCAGACCCTGGTGCAGACCGGCCGGCTGTTGCGGCGCTGGCGCCGCGATCCGCTCACGACGGCACAGATCCTGGTCTTCCCGGCGCTGCTGCTGGTGATGCTGAATACGGTGCTCGGTCGGCAGATCTCCTCGTTCTCCGGCGTCGACGCGCTCTACGGTTCTGTTCCGATGGTGACCGTGGTGTCGGTGATGTCGGGATCGCTGGCCGGGGCGGTGACGCTCGGCCGCGAACGGGATGCGGGTCTGCTGGGCCGCTTCTGGGCGCTGCCGGTCCATCGCGCCTCGGGACTGCTGTCGCGGCTGCTCGCCGAGGTCGCCCGGATCGTGCTGTGCACGGTGGTGCTGTTCGCGGTGGGTATGGCGCTCGGTTTCCGGTTCCATCGTCCGGCCGCCGCGCTCGCGGTGCTCGGCGTGCCGCTGCTCTACGGACTGGGATTCGCCACGATGGTGACGGCGGTCGCGGTGTATTCGGCGAAGACGTTCGTGGTGGAGGCCATTTCGCTCGGCTCCTCGCTGCTGATGTTCTTCAGCACCGGATTCGTTCCACTGGAGGCCTATCCCGGCTGGGCACAGCCGATCGTGGAACACCAGCCGATGTCCACGGCGATCGACTCGATGCGCGCGCTGGCGCTCGGCGAGCCGGCGCGTGGGCCGCTGTGGGCGACGGTGGGATGGTCGGTCGGTGCGATGGTCGTCTTCGCCGTGCCGGCGGCGGTCGGATTCCGGCGCGCCAGCCGGCAGTGACCGGCGCCGCGCCGGCATCGATCAGCGCAGGCCCTCGGCGATCTCGTTGATCATCTCCGCGGAGTCGCGCGGACTCAGGGCCATCGCGCGCAGCTGGTCGAACATCACGCCGAAGCGACGAATCTCGTTGTGGCCCTCCACGATATCGTCGCCGGCGATCCCCTCGACGTAGACCAGTTCGGGGTCGGCCGGATCGGGGAAGTCGAGGACGACGAAGGAGCCGACCATCGCCGGGTGCGCACCCGCGCCGAACGGGAGCACTTGCAGGATGACATTGCGCTTGTCGGTGTCCTCGGTGAGCCGCAGCAACTGTTCGCGCATCACCTCGGGCCCGCCGACCACCCGCCGGATCGCGGCCTCGTCGAGGACCACCCACAACTCCAGGGGATTACCGTCGCGGGTCAGCACCTTCGAACGCTCCACCCGGGCCCGCAGGCGCTGTTCGATCACCGACGTCTCGACCTTGGGCATCGCGGTATCCAGGACCGCCCACGCGTAGCGCTCGGTCTGCAACAGGCCGGGGATGAACGAGGTCTGGAACAGTCGCGCCGACAGCGCCTCGGTTTCGAAATTGATGTAGGCGGCGTAGACCTCCGAGACGGCCGCCTCGAACGGACGCGACATGCCCGGTTTCTGCGCTTCCATGAGCAACTGCACCGCGTCGGAGCGCTGCGGTTCGCCGATGCCGTACAGGTCGAGCATCGCGGTGAGGGTGCGCCGCTGCGGGCGCGCCTGCGCGGTTTCGATCCGGTAGAGCGTGGTGACGTTGATGCCGGTGCGGGCGCTGACCACCTCCTTGCTGATCCCCGCCTGCTCACGCATCTCCGACAGCAGTGCGGCCAACCGCCGCAACTGAACCGTCAGCACTGTGCGTTTACCTGCCATCGCGCGCGTACTCCTCGTGAGATTCGGGACGCTCGAGCACGTTCCACGGATTCGGGAACGGTCGGGCGAGCATACCGCCCGTCCCGCGGGTTCCGGCGCGGTCGTTCCCACCCGGGAATATCCACGATTGCCCGGGGATTGCAGCAGGAGAACACGGGTGGAACGGAGGTCGATCGCCATGGCGCCGACAGCAGCGGAGGCGGTGCGGATCGTACGATCCGGCCAGCGATACGGCTGGCGGAACGAATGGCTCGATTCCCGGCAGTCGTTTCCCGCGACCGGGAATTTCGATCTCGCCGCCCATGCGCACGGAATGTTGCTGGTGCACAACGAGGATGTCGTCGAGGCCGGTGCCGGTTTCGACACCCATCAGCATCTGAATACCGAGATCGTGACCTGGGTGCTGGAAGGCACTGTGGTGCACCAGGATTCGGAGGGGCACTCGGGCCTGATCCGGCCGGGCCTGGCCCAGCGCATGAGCGCGGGAACCGGAATCCTGCATTCCGAACGCAACGGTGCGGGGTACGGCGAGCGGGCGAACCTGCACGTGGTGCAGATGTGGATACCGCCGGACGAGGCCGGCCGCGCGCCGGGTTATCAGGAATCCGACGTCGAGGCCGACCTGTCACGCAACGAGCTGGTCACCGTCGCATCCGGAATACCTCGCCATCGCGCCGAGACGGCGATCACCCTCGGCAACCGCTACGCGGCCTTCCACGTCGCACGGCTGGACCCGGGCCGTTCGGTGCTGGTGCCGGAGGCACCGTTCGGTCATGTCTTCGTGGCCCGCGGAACAGTCGCCTTCGAGGGCCCGGACGAGCGGACCACCCTGTCCGCCGGTGACGCGGTGCGCACCACGGGCACCGGCGGGCAGCGCATCACGGCCGTGGCGCCGAGTGAGGTGCTGATCTGGGAGATGCACGCGAGTACGAGCTGATCCGGCCGGACCGGTTCAGCCGCCTGCGGTGATCGAATGCTCCTCGGCGAAGGCCTTCCGGCAGCCCGGCGCGCAGAAGGCGTAGTCGACACCGTCGTGCGTCAGGGTGAAGCGCGCGGTCGCCCACTCCACGGTCATACCGCACACCGGATCGATCACATGGCCGTCGGGCACGTCCCGGTGATCCTCGGCCGGGTGGTAGTCCTGGGTGATCAGCCGGGTGATCTCGGTTCCGGAGGTGGCATGTCCCAGCGTGCCGACATTGCCCTCGCGCAGGCCGATGATCTGCACCAGGCAATGCGGGTCCCGGGACAGCCGGTCCGGATCCGGTTCGGTCGCGGCGACGGCCTCGGTGATCGCCGCGATCAGGTGCGCGCCGAATCCTTCCGTGTTGCTCCAGGACCCGGGCACCGTCACGCGGGCCAGATAACGCGGTGCGGTCGAGGGATCGGGACCGCCGGTCGCCCACACCTCCGGCGTGTGGATCAGCACGTGGGTCAACTCCCGGGCGCGAGCGAGGACCTGCTCGGGTGCGGATTCGCCGGTGGTCAGGGCGTGCAGGATGCGTTCGGCCAGGGCGGCGCGGCGCTCGCGCGTCGGTGTGGACCCGGAGACGAACAGTTCGATGGTCATCATGAGCGGAATTCCTTTGCGTAGGAGAGCAATTCGTCGACCGACCACTGGTCGTCGGCGTGTGAGCCGTAATGGGCGGCGGCGATGGAGCCGTCGGAGGCGATGAGGAAGTCGGCGGGCAGGCCGAGGCGACCGCCCTGCGGCGTGCCGCGGGGCGTGGGTTGTTCGCCGCGTGCCATCGGGCCGACGGCGCCCCCGACCGCCAGTGCGATACCCGGCCACGCCCGCGGATGCAGCAGTGCGCGAGGTGCGGATTCCACACCGAATTCGCGATACAGCGCCTTGTCCGGATCGGCGATCAGCTCCAGCGGGATATCGGCGGCGTAGTCGGTCAATTCGTCCGCCGGGGAATGGAATACGGCGACCTCGCGGATGCCGGCGGCGGCGATCTCGGCGTGTCGGGTGACGAAGCTGCGCAGATGCCGGTGACAGATGGGACATCCGGCGAACCGGCGGAATTGCAGGTGGATCAGGCGGTCGGGATCCGGGACGGGAATCTCGGTGCCGGTGACCGCGGTTAGGGTCCGGCTCGCGACGGTGGTGGGTGGCGACATGAATGCTCCTCACTACGTAGGTGTACCTCGTACGCCTACGACCAGTATGCGCGTATCTTGTACGCTGTCAATCCGTGCCCCGTCCTCGCTCGCTGACCACCGCGGACCTGTCGGCGGCAGCCCTGGCGGTCATCGACCGCGCGGGTCTGCCCGGGCTGACGATGCGTGCGGTGGCCGCCGAATTGGGCATGGCCACCATGGCGCTGTACCGCTACGTCGCCGACCGTGAGGCCCTCGAAGTGCTGATCGTCGATCGGGTGCTCGGTGAGGTCGACGTGTCCACCCCCGTCGACGCGCCGTGGCGGGCGCAACTGGCGTTACTGCTCGAGCGGATGCGGGCGGCGGTCGCGGCGCACCCGGCGACGGCTCCGCTGGTGCCGCGGCATCGGCACGCGAGTCCGGCCGCACTGCGCTGGATGGACGCCACCCTCGCCGCCCTCACCGCCGGCGGCTTCACGGGGCGGGAGCGAGTGATAGCTCAGCGGACGCTGGTGGCCTTCCTGCTCGGCTGTCTGGAGAACGAACACTATGCGGCGATCGGCGGGGCCGGTACCGCGGCGATCGCGTCGCTGCCCTCGGCCGACTATCCCTACCTCATCGAAACCGCCACGCAGGCCCGGGAAATCTCGGCCGAGGAGGAATTTCGAGAAGGTATGGAGATAGTTTTGCGTGGTTTAGCGCCGCACTGAGCGGGCCGCGGGAGCTCGCCGACGCGCCGTCGCGGGTTCCGGCCACCCACGGCAGTCCCGTGAAATGATTGCCGGCACAGTCGTTCTCGAGACATCACCGCACGTCGCAGGCGTATCGTTGTTCGGGAAGACTGTGACCACACCGTGATTCCGGCAATGCAGACGCAATCTTGCGTTCTTGCATATGCAAGAGCAGAATCCGATCTACCCTTAGATTCGCCACATTCGATCCGAACTACGGACGAGCGAAATCCGGAGATCAGTGATGACGGTGCGACGATGACGACTTCGATTGCCAGTGCGTTACCAGCAGCCCCGCAATTGTTGTGCGCCTTCCAAGGTCGGCGATTCCAGGACCGCGAACTGTTGCGATCCGCCCGGGCGCTGGCCGAGCTGCACACCCGGCGCGCGCAGATCGCCGACCCGATTCTCATCGCGGAAATCGACTGCCGCCGCGGTGAACTCATCGACGACATCAACGAATGGGTCGAACGCGAACTGCCGGGCTATCGCACCGGCGTCGCGCTGCGCACCGATGTCCTCGGGCCGATGGTCGATCGCATGGCCGGCAGCTGGGTCGCCGCCAACCGCGCCATCGACCGTGACGGCGCCCGCAGCGACACCACCCACAAGCACTGGTACCACCTCGCCGAACTGGTCGACGGCTACACCGACCTCGTCAGCGGCGTCGCCACGCCGCCCGCCCGGTAACCGCAGCGCACAGCGGGCGTCGCCGCCGTGGGCGCCTCCGGGGGCGGATAGTCTGAATGCATGTCTGTGCGCACCCGCAAGCCGCTCGTCCCCGGAACGCTCTCGCCCGTCCGCGAGGTGCCGCGCTCGATCGAGCGGCCGGAGTACGCCTGGAAGAAGACCGTCAACGAGGGTCGCGAGCCGTGGGTGCAGACGCCGGAGACCATCGAGAAGATGCGGCTGGCGAGCAAACTGGCCGCCCAGGCGCTGCAGGAGGCCGGTAAAGCCGTCGCCCCGGGCGTCACCACCGATCACCTCGACGCGGTCGTGCACGAATATCTCTGCGACCACGGCGCCTACCCGTCGACGCTGGGTTACAAGGGCTTCCCCAAATCCTGCTGCACCTCGCTGAACGAGGTGATCTGCCACGGCATTCCGGACTCCACCGTCATCGAGGACGGCGACATCGTCAATATCGACGTCACGGCCTACATCAACGGTGTGCACGGCGATACCAACGCCACCTTTCTCGCCGGTGACGTCGAGGAGGAGGCCCGGCTGCTGGTGGAGCGCACCCACGAGGCCACCATGCGGGCCATCAAGGCGGTGCGACCGGGGCGGGCGCTGAACGTGATCGGGCGCGTCATCGAGTCGTATGCGAACCGTTTCGGCTACGGCGTGGTCCGCGACTTCACCGGCCACGGCGTGGGCCCCACCTTCCACAGCGGCCTGGTGATCCTGCACTACGACCAGCCCGCCATCGAGTCGGTCATCGAGCCGGGCATGACCTTCACCATCGAGCCGATGATCAACCTCGGCGGTATCGATTACGAGATCTGGGACGACGGCTGGACCGTGGTCACCAAGGACCGCAAGTGGACCGCGCAATTCGAGCACACGCTGGTCGTGACCGAGGAAGGCGCCGAAATCCTCACGCTCCCATGAGATGCGCGGGTGTGGCCGTCGCGGTGATGCGGTGAACGGCGCGCTGTTGGTCGCCGGCACCACCTCCGATGCCGGCAAAAGCGTGGTGGTGGCCGGGATCTGCCGCATGCTGGCGCGGCGCGGCGTGCGGGTGGCGCCGTTCAAGGCGCAGAACATGTCCAACAATTCGGTCGTCACCCTGGACGGGGGCGAGATCGGCCGGGCGCAGGCATTGCAGGCGCGCGCCTGCGGACTCGAACCCAGCGTGCGGTTCAATCCGGTCCTGCTCAAACCCGGCAGCGATCGCCGCTCGCAACTGGTGGTGCGGGGCATCGCCGTCGACACCGTGGGAGCCCGCGATTATTTCCGGCACCGGCGTTGGTTGCGCGAGGTGGTCGCCGGGGAACTGGCCGCCCTGCGCGCCGACTTCGATGTCGTGATCTGCGAGGGCGCCGGCTCGCCCGCCGAGATCAATTTGCGCGCAACGGATCTGGCGAATATGGGTCTCGCGCACGCGGCGGAGCTGCCGGTGCTGCTGGTGGGCGATATCGACCGCGGCGGGGTGCTGGCACATCTGTTCGGCACCGTGGCGATCCTCGACCCCGAGGATCAGCAGCTGATCTCGGGCTACATCGTCAACAAGTTCCGCGGCGACGTGGAGTTGCTGCGCCCGGGCCTGGAGCAGCTGACCGCGCTCACCGGCCGCCCGACGCTCGGTGTCCTGCCCTTCAGCGACGAGCTGTGGATCGACGCGGAGGACTCTCTGGGCACCGTCGCCGACGCCCCGGTCGGCCGGCCTCGCCCGCCGGTGGGCACCGAATGGCTGACCGTCGGCGCCATCCGACTGCCGCGCATCTCCAATTCCACCGATATCGAGGCCCTGGCGTGCGAGCCGGGGGTTTCGGTGCGCTGGGTGAGCGATCCGTCGCGCTTGGCCGGAATCGACGTCGTCGTCGTGCCCGGCAGCAAATCCACGGTCTCGGACCTGAACTGGTTGCGCCGCACCGGAATCGCCGATGCAGTGTGCGCGCACGCCGCGGCGGGCAAGCCGGTCCTCGGGATCTGCGGCGGATATCAGATGCTGGGTCGCCGCATCGACGACGAGGTCGAGTCCTCGGACGGGCAGGTCGCGGGCCTCGGGCTGCTCGACCTCGATATCGAGTTCGCCGAACCCAAGGTCCTGCGCCGCAGCGCCGGCCGAGGCGCGACCACCGGCGGCGCGGTGGCCGGAATGTCCTTGTCGGGCTACGAGATTCACCACGGCCGCGTCCGGCGCAGCGGCGATCCGGCCTGGGTCGAGGTAGCCGGAGCCGCCTCGGACGACGACCGCGGCGGCGTCGCGGAAGGCAGTGTGCGCGGTGCGGTACGGGGCACTCACCTGCACGGACTGCTCGAATCCGACCAGTTCCGCCGCGCCTGGTTGCGCGAGGCCGCCGAGCAGGCCGGGCGCACCGGATTCGCCGTCGCGCCGGACACGAGTGTGGAGGCGGTGCGGACCGCGCAATTGGACCTGCTCGCCGACCTCATCGAGAAACACCTCGACGTCGCGGCTCTCGAGCGGCTGATCAGCGGCGGGGCGCCGGCGGGTCTGCCCTCGGTGACCCTGGGCCGCTGAGCACGGCCGCCGGGTGTGCCCGCGGGCCGAATCCAGACTCGCGCCACCCACCTCACAGCGCTGCGATCCGAGTCATCACCGGCCGGGAACGTGGCCGAGGACATGGCGTGCGCCCGCCCGCTCCCGTGTAGCGTGGATCGGCATGGAGACCCGGCAAATCGCGGTCGGTGACCGCGCCTGGACCGTACGAGTCGGCGGGCCGGAGTCCAGGCATACGGTGCTGCTGCTACCCGACGCCGGAGCTCCGGCCGACGTCTACGACCAGGTGTGCGAGCGACTGCACAATTCCGATCTGCGCACCATCACGGTGGAGTCGATCGACGGCCTGGACAAGGCCGCGGTGTATGCGATCCTCGACGATCTCGGCGTGGCCTGGGCCAACCTGGCCGGGTACGGCGCGGGCGCGGAACTGGCCTGGCAGCTGGGCGCGCGCGGCTTCGGCCGCTTCGTCGGACTGGTGGTGGCCGGGCGGCCGCATCCGGCCGTCGCCGTGGACGGGACCGCCGCCGATGCCACCTGCCCCGCCGTGGAACTGCCCACCACCGTCATCGCCACCGAGGACCTGCCGCGCGCGGTCGCCGATTCCTGCGGTCGCCACGTCTTCGGCGAATTCCGCGTCACCCAGGTCGACACCGCCGATGTGCCGATCAAGGCCGATCACGAATTCGCCACCGAGATCGTGCTGCGCTCCGGTCTGTGGTGAGCGCCGGCTCGCGATAGCACCCGTCAAAGGTGCCGCCGACGCCGCCGGTACGGCACGCATCGGCGAACACCCTGCGCGGCAACGTGATTCAGTGTGCGCCGCGGAAATCCCGCAACCAGCCCAGCCAGGCGTCCAGTTCGGTGAACGCGTGCGCGCGCACCTCCGGCGCCGACAGGAACACGTCGTGGCGGGCGCCCTCGATCGGCACGATGTTCGTGCGGCCGCCGAGACATCCCGACCAGCGCTGAATCTGGCGAACGTCGAGCACCACATCCGACACATCGGCGGCGGGGCCGTACTCGCGCATGAACTTCGTCACCTTCGACCGCAGGATCAGCGCCGGAACGCCGACGTCGAGTCCGTGATGCAGTTCCGCGTGACCCCTGCGGATGGCGCGCAACCAGCCCAGATGGACCGGGAACCCGCCCAGCGGCTTCCAATCCAGGTTGTAGTCCCATTCGCCGGAGACGCTGGTGTGCAGGCTGTCGCCGTAGGTGCTCAGCTCACCGCCGGGCAGGCGTGTCATCGCGCGCAACCGGCCGACACCGCCGATCACGGCGGTGCCGATGTGGCGGTAGTAAGCCGGGCCCTGCAGATCGAACCACGGGCTGTTGAGCACCAGGCCGGTGATGTCTTGGGCGGCGGCGTCGCGGCGGTTCAGCCACAGCGGCAGCACCAGACCGCCGGTGGAGTGAGCCATCAGCAGCACCGGCAACCCGGTCTCCTCGCGCACGATCTCGACCGCGCGGTCCAGTTCCGCGTCGTAGAGCCGCAGGTCGCTGACGTAGTGCGCGGTCTGCCCGGGGCGTCGGGAGCGCCCACACTTGCGCAGGTCGAGGGCGTAGAAGCGGTAGCCGCGCGCACTCATGTGCTCGGCGAGGTGCTTCTGGAAGAAGTAGTCGGTGAAACCGTGCACGTACAGCACGGCGCCGGCGGCCGGCTCGGCGATGTCGGGCTCGTGGCGGACCAAGGTGGCCTCGACGACCCCCTCACCGTCGGGATCGGGGCCGAGGGGGATGGTCAGCTGCCGATATCCCTCGCCCAGGACATCGGGCTGCCAGGCGTGGGTGGTCGACGGGGCCAGCGGCGTCTCGTTCGTCACAGCTTCACGATATTCGACCCGCTCAGGGGCCTGCACGGCGAGCCGTGCCGAAGGTGCATGTGTGAGGGTTTCGGAAACGGGCATGGTGAGGGGCAGAATCAAGTTGAAGTGAACGGCGGGTAACCTCATTACCCGCCCACCAAGTGCCCGCGCTGGACAAGGAAGTCGATCACCCCGTGCCGAACGCTGCGATGACTGAAAAGACCGATGTAGTCCTCATCGGTGCCGGCATCATGAGTGCCACCCTGGGTGCACTGCTTCGCCAGTTGCAGCCCGACTGGTCGATCACCATGTTCGAGCGGCTGGACGCGGCCGCGCCCGAGAGCAGCGACCCGTGGAACAACGCGGGCACCGGCCACTCGGCGCTGTGCGAGCTGAACTACACGCCGCAGGCCGCCGACGGTTCGGTCGACATCACCAAGGCGATCGATATCAACGAGCGCTTCCAGGTGTCGCGCCAGTTCTGGGCCTACGGCGCCGAGAACGGCGTGCTCGCCGACCCCTCCGGCTTCATCAATCCCATTCCGCACGTGAGCTTCTGCCACGGCGCCGACGGCGTGGAGTATCTGCGCAAGCGCCACGCGGCGCTGGCCCGGCACCCGCTGTTCGAGGGCATGGAATTCATCGACAGCCCGGACGAGTTCACCCGGCGCCTGCCGCTGATGGCCCGGGGTCGCGACTTCTCCGAGCCGGTCGCGCTGAACTGGACCCAGACCGGTACCGATATCGACTTCGGATCGCTGACCAAGCAGCTGCTGGCCTACCTCGGTTCCTCGGGCGTGGAGATCGCGTTCGGCAACGAGGTGCGCAACCTGTCCAAGCAGTCCGACGGCAGCTGGACGGTCAAGGTCCGCAACACCCGCACCCGCACCTCGCGCACGATCAACGCCAAATTCGTCTTCGTCGGCGCGGGCGGGTATGCGCTGCCGCTGCTGCAGAAGGCCGGCATCAAGGAGATCCAGGGCTTCGCCGGATTCCCGGTCAGCGGCCAGTTCCTGCGCTGCACCAACCCCGAGCTCATCGCCCAGCACGACGCCAAGGTCTACGGCAAGGCCGCCGTCGGCGCGCCGCCGATGTCGGTGCCGCACTTGGACACTCGGGTCATCAACGGCAAGCCGGGCCTGCTGTTCGGCCCCTATGCCGGCTGGACCCCGAAGTTCCTCAAGGACGGCAAGTTCAGCGACCTGCTCAAGTCGGTGCGGGCCGGCAACGTCACCCCGATGCTGGGTGTCGGCGTCACCGAACTCGGCCTGGTCAAGTACCTGGTCAGCGAACTGCTGAAGTCGCCGTCGGGCAAGGTGAACACCATGGAGGAGTTCATCCCGCGCGCCGACGGCCACGACTGGGAGCTGATCACCGCCGGTCAGCGCGTGCAGATCATCCGGCGCAAGGGCGTCGGCGGCGTGCTGGAGCTCGGCACCGCGGTGATCACCGCCGGTGACGGCTCCATCGCCGGACTGCTCGGCGCCTCGCCCGGCGCCTCCACCTGTGTCAGCGCGATGATCGACGTGTTGCAGCGCTGCTTCCCGGGCGAATACGCCGACTGGACACCGAAACTCAAGGAAATGGTGCCGTCGCTGGGTGTGAAGCTGTCGGAGAACCAAGCGCTGTTCCACGAGGTGTGGGACTGGTCCACCAAGGCACTTCATCTCAACGGCAGCGGCCGGGTCGACAACACGCCGATCGCCGTAGGGGTCGCGCACAGCTGAATCATGTGATAGCAAGACGCGATGATGTCAACGGTTGCGCTCAAACGGTCGTGGGCCGCGGATCTCGATACCGCGACGCTGTACAAGCTGTTGAAACTGCGCGTCGAAGTGTTCGTCGTGGAGCAGAAATGCGCTTATCCGGAACTGGACGGGCTCGATCTGCTCCCCGAGACACGCCACTTCTGGCTCGACGACGAGGGTGAGATCATCTGCACCCTGCGGCTGCTGGAGGAGCACAACAACGGCGTGAAGTCGTTCCGCATCGGCCGGTTGTGCACCACTCCCGAGGCGCGCGGTCACGGCTACACCACCCGGGTCCTGCAGGCCGCCATCGCCGAAGCCGGTTCGGCGACAGTGCGTTTGAATGCCCAGACCTATCTGGTCGACCTCTACACCAAGCACGGGTTCAAGCCCGACGGCGAGGAGTACGAGGAGGACGGGATCGCGCACATCCCCATGCGCCGGGGCTGAGTGGCGAATCCACCACGGAGATTTCGGCCCCGTACCCCTTTGTCGGGTGCGGGGCCCTCTCGTGTCGCGGGAAAGTCAGTCGCGCAACGGATTCGGCGCCGGATCGCTGTCCGCACCGCACAATTCGCGGGCGAGCATCGTGGCGCCGGCGACCGCGCCCGGCATGAGGACGACGGCCACGAACGGCACGAGGAATGCGGCCGCCAGCGGAATGCCGAAGCCCCACACGAGCATTCGATGTGACCGCAGCATCGTGAGATGTTCGCGCAGCTCGATTCCGCGGCGCAGCATCGCGACCGCGGTCAGTTCCTGAGCCAGGAAGAACCCGGCCACGCAGACTCCGAGTACCGGGATCACCGTCTGCCCCACGACCGGCAGGAATCCGGCGCAGAACAGCACCACGCCCCACACCGCCGCCCGGATCAGAATGCGCACCCCGTCGCGGACCCCGATCCACACCTCGCGCCACAGCGGCAGTCCCGATTCCGGCGCCAGGCCGCCGGCCGACAGCGACCGATCCACCCGTTCCGACAGGGCCTCGTAGAACGGCTGGCCGATCACCAGCGTCACCGCGGTGAACGTGATCACCGCCAGGAACATCCCGAGCAGCACAAGCAGCACGGCGAGGCTGCCGCGCAGCAGTCCGGGCCACGGCGACGTCCAGTGCGCCGCGAACGGCGTCGCCCACGCCACCAGATCCCCCGCGAACCACACCAGCGCCACCAGCAATCCCAGATACAGCGCCATCGAGATCACCCCCGGCAGCAACCCCAGCCCCAGCTCCCGCCGATGCGCCGCGGCCCACCGCTGCCCCCGCACCAGATATCCGAAGCCCCGCACCACATCCCGCACCCGCCCAGCGTATTCGGCGGGTGGGCAGTTCGCCGAAACTCCTCGTGCGGCTGTGGGAAACTGCGAGGTGTGCGCAATCTTCGAGTCGGCGTGCTCGTCTCACACAACGGCTCGAATCTGCGCGCCCTCCACCGGTCCTCCCTCGAGCCCGGCGCGCGCTTCGAGATCGCGGTCGTCATCGGCAACAACAGCGGAGCAGCGGGTCTGGCCTACGCCCGCGCGAATCGCATTCCGACCCGGCATCTCTCGGGCGCGACCCATCCCGACCCCGACGCATTGGACGATGCCATCCGTGCCGCTCTGGTGGCGCACGCGACCGAGTGGGTGGTGACCGCGGGTTATATGAAGAAGCTCGGCCCGCGCACGCGCCGGCAATTCGATTCCCGCATCCTCAACATCCACCCGGCGCCCTTACCGCGATTCGGTGGCATCGGCATGTTCGGCCTGCGCGTGCACGAAGCGGTGCTGGCGTCGGGCGTCGCGGTCACCGGGCCGACGGTGCATCTGGTCGACGGCGACTACGACACCGGGCGGGTGATCGCGCATCGGGAGGTTCCGGTATTAGCGGACGACACAGCCGGGACCTTGGCCGCGCGGGTGCTCGAGGCCGAGCCTGTGGTGTTGCCACTGGTGGTGCGGCAGATCGCGGCGGGGCGGCGGCTGTAGCGCGACAGGGCAGCCCGGTGCGGGGGCGGAATGGGG
Source organism: Nocardia sp. 852002-51101_SCH5132738 (assembly GCF_001665695.1). NCBI lineage: Bacteria > Bacillati > Actinomycetota > Actinomycetes > Mycobacteriales > Nocardiaceae > Nocardia > Nocardia sp. 852002-51101_SCH5132738. The sequence goes on from NZ_LZML01000217.1 coordinate 177,542, forward strand.
CGCGCATACAGTGGGGGCGTGTCCGATTTCCGAGGTGAATCCGCATCGGCCGTGTCCGCGCATCGTGACGGTGAGGCGGGGTTTCCGTTCTCGGCGGTGGTGGGGCAGGAGCAGCTGCAGCTGGCGCTGATTCTGTGCGCCGTGCATCCGGGGATCGGCGGGGTGCTGGTGCGCGGAGAGAAGGGGACCGCGAAATCGACCGTGGTGCGGGCGCTGGCGCAGTTGTTGCCGCCGGTGACCGACGAGGGTGGGCCGCGGCCGGCCCGCCTGGTGGAGTTGCCGGTGGGTGCGACCGAGGACCGTGTCGTGGGATCGCTGGATCTGGAGCGAGTGCTGCGCGACGGGGAGCAGGCATTCCGGCCGGGACTGCTGGCGGCGGCCCATCACGGTGTGTTGTACGTCGACGAAGTGAATCTCCTGCACGACCATCTGGTCGACGTCCTGCTCGACGCGGCGGCGATGGGACGGGTGCATATCGAACGTGACGGCGTGTCGCATTCGCATCCGGCCCGGTTCGTCCTGGTCGGCACCATGAATCCGGAGGAGGGCGAACTCCGCCCTCAGCTGCTGGACCGGTTCGGCCTCACCGTCGACGTCGCGGCTTCGCGCGATGTGGACGTGCGGATGGCGGTGGTGCGCCGCCGGCTCGACTACGAGGCCGATCCCGACGGCTTCGCCGCCGCCTACGCCGCGGCCGATCGCGATGTCGCCGAGCGCATTCTCGCCGCCCGCGAACGCCTCGCCGAGGTGGCGCTCGACGATATCGAACTGCGCCGGATCGCCGCACTGTGCGCCTCCTTCGACGTCGACGGCATGCGCGCGGATCTGGTGGTGGCGCGGACCGCGACGGCCCACGCCGCCTGGCGCGGAAGTGACTGCGTGACAGCCGAAGACGTGCGGATCGCCGCGGAACTGGCGCTGCCGCATCGCCGCCGGCGCGATCCGTTCGACGAACCGGGCATCACCGACGAACAACTCGACGACGCCATGCGGGAAGCCGAACAGGAGGCCGAGCGGGCCCGCTCCGAGCACAGCCGTGCGGAGAACGAATCTGCGAGCGGCGCAGCCGATTCGGACAGCGACCTCGAGCGTGAGTTCGAGGGCGATACGGACACCGACGCAGGCCCCGAGAACAACGGTTCCGACGGCGGCCCCGACGACCGGGGACCCGACGACGACGGCCCCGACTCACCGGGCGGCGGCCCGCGCGGTGGCGCCCGCGAGGGCAGTGCGGGGGCGCCGGCGAAATCCGCTGCCCGCCCGCCGCACTGGGAGATACCGGGAGTCGGGGAGGGTGCTCCCGGGCGCCGATCACGCGCCCACACCCGGCACGGCCGGGTGGTGCGATCGGTCACCGACACCTCCGCGGGCCTGCATCTGCTGGGCACGCTGTTCGCCGCCGCGCCGCATCAGCATGCCCGCGGCCGCGTCGAGGGCCCGCTGACACTCGAGGCGACCGATCTGCGTGGCGCGTATCGCGAAGGGCGCGAAGGCAATCTGGTGGTGTTCGTCGTCGACGCCTCCGGATCGATGGCCGCCCGCGACCGCCTCTCGGCCGTCACCGGAGCGGTGGTCGCTCTGCTGCGCGACGCCTATCAGCGCCGCGACAAGGTCGCCGTGATCACCGTGCGCGGCAGCGAGGCCGAGCTGGTGCTGCCGCCGACCTCCTCGGTGGATATCGCGGTGCGGCGCCTCGCCGGCCTGCGCACCGGCGGCAAAACCCCACTGGCACAAGGATTGCTGAAGGCGCGCGAGGTGGTGGCCCGCGAACACGTCCGCGATCCGCAGCGCCGCGCGATGGTCGTGCTGCTCACCGACGGCCGCGCCACCGGCGGTGCCGACCCGATCCCGCGGGCCCGTGCGGCCGCCCGCCTGCTGGCCCGCGACGGCGTGGCCGGCGTGGTCGTGGACTGTGAAGGCGGCATGGTCCGGCTGGGTCTGGCCGCCGAGTTCGCCAGGGAGTTGCGCGCCACCTACCTGCGCCTCGGCGAGCTCACCGGCGATTCGGTCGCCGCCGCGGTGAAGTCCGGATTGCCGCACCACCTGGCGGCGTGAACGCTCGTGCCACCATCGGCGACCGCTCCGATCGTGGCACGGCCGGACCCGCGCGGCCGGGCGGGTGCGCGGATGTGGGAATGTGATGCGTAGGTGCTCGACCAGGAGGATGCAGCGATGCCGAAGGGCGTTCCGGAGACGATTCCCGACGACGGGCTGACCACTCGCCAGCGGCGTAATCAGCCGGTGCTCGCCGTGCACACCGGGCCCGGCAAGGGAAAGTCGACCGCGGCGTTCGGGATGGCGCTGCGGGCCTGGAACCAGGGTTTCGATATCGCGGTCTTCCAGTTCGTGAAGAGCGCGAAGTGGAAGGTCGGCGAGGAGGCCGCCTTCCGCACCCTGGGCCGGCTGCACGAGGAGACCGGCACCGGTGGTCCGGTGGAATGGCACAAGATGGGCGAGGGCTGGTCGTGGACCCGCAAACAGGGCAGCGAGGACGACCATGCCGCGGCGGCCCTGGCCGGCTGGCGGGAGATCGCGCGCCGGCTGGCCGCCGAACAGCACCGCTTCTACGTGCTCGACGAGTTCACCTATCCGCTGAAATGGGGGTGGGTGGACGTCGACGAGGTGGTCGAGACGCTGCGGAACCGGCCCGGCAATCAGCACGTGGTGATCACCGGCCGCGAGGCACCGCAGGCGCTGGTCGACGCGGCGGATCTGGTCACGGAGATGAGCAAGGTGAAACATCCGATGGACGCCGGGCGCAAGGGCCAGCGAGGTATCGAGTGGTGACGGCGGCCGGCCGATGACCACTCCGGCCGTGGTGATCGCCGCGCCCGCCTCGGGCAGCGGAAAGACCACGCTGGCAACCGGTTTGATCGGAGCGCTGCGCCGCGCCGGACATCGCGTCGCGCCGTTCAAGGTGGGGCCCGACTACATCGATCCGGGCTATCACGGCCTGGCGGCCGGGCGGCCGGGACGCAACCTGGATCCGGTGCTCGTCGGTGCCGAGCGGGTGGTGCCGCTGTACCGGCACGGCAGCGCGGGCTGCGACGTGGCCGTGGTCGAGGGCGTGATGGGCCTGTTCGACGGCCGGATCGACGCCGAGAACCCCGCCCCCATCGCCGAGGGCTCGACCGCGCAGGTCGCCGCGCTGCTCGGCGCGCCGGTGCTGCTGGTCGTCGACGCGCGCGGCCACAGTCAGAGCCTGGCCGCCCTGCTGCACGGTTTCGCGACCTACGACAGCGGTATCCGGCTCGGCGGCGTGATCCTCAACCGTGTGGGCAGTCCGCGCCACGAACAGGTGCTGCGCGGCGCCTGCGCCCGGGTCGGCCTTCCGGTGCTGGGCGCACTGCCGCGAATGGACGAATTATCGGTTCCCGCACGGCATCTCGGGCTCGTCCCGGCGGTCGAGCACGGCTCCGCGGCGCATGCGGCGGTCGAGGCCATGACCGAACTGGTCGGCGCGCACATCGATGTGGGCGCGGTCGCGCGACTGGCCGCGGCCGACGTGGACGGGCCCGCGTGGGATCCGATCGGCGAAGTCGCGGCGGCGGCCCCACACCTACAGTGGCGGGGTCCAGGCGTGAGCCGGACCGCCCTCGACGGCCCGGAGCCGGGCGAGGACACCGGCCGCGCCGGATCAACGCTGCCCTTCGACAGCACGGCGCGTACCGTCGGCAGGTCTGACAGCTCGGCGCCTGCGATCGGCACGTCGCGGATCTCGGCGGAGACGGCGGGGCAACAACAGTCCGGCGAGCCGGAGACGCCGATACCGATATCCGCCTCGGGCGGCGGAGTGCGAGAGCCCGCGCCGATCATCGCGATGGCGGGCGGCCTGGCGTTCACCTTCGGCTACGCCGAACATCGGGAACTGCTGACAGCGGCCGGAGCGCGGGTCGCGGTCTTCGATCCGTTGCACGAGCAATTGCCCTTGGGGACAGGCGGTTTGGTCCTGCCCGGTGGCTTCCCCGAGGAGCATGCCGCCGATCTGGCCTCGAATACGCCACTGCTGACCGCGGTCGCCGAGGCCGCCGCCCGAGGCATGCCGATTCATGCCGAATGCGCGGGCCTGCTCTATCTGACCCGCTCGCTGGACGGCCATCGCATGGCCGGAGTCCTCGATGCCACCGCCGAATTCGGACCGCGCCTGACCCTCGGCTACCGGGATGCGGTGGCATTGGCCGATTCGGTGTTGTGGCGCACGGGAGAACGCGTGCGCGGCCACGAATTCCACCGCACCCGCTTGGTCAGCACGGGATCGCACCCACCCGCCTGGGGATGGCGCACCGACGACGCCGCGGTCCGGGAAGGTGCGGTGGCCCACCAGGTGCATGCGTCCTATCTGCACACTCATCCCGCCGGGAACCCTACGGCCACAGTTCGTTTCGTCGCGATGTGCGAACAGTTCGACGCGGCGCACGCCGGCGTGTGACGGCGATGGGCGAGCTCCCGGCCGAACGAGCCGCCGGCGGACCGCTGTATCCGGCGTCGCGGCGTGCCGGGCGGGTCGACGATCATTGCGGCGGCCGGGCGAGGAGGCCCCGATGAGCGAGGCGGTGGTCGTGGGTTTGGGGGCGCGGCCGGATCCCACAGCGGAAGCCATTGTGGCGGCCGTGCGGAAAGTTCTGGGGAACAGCACGATTCGATGCCTGGCGACGATCGATCGGCGGGCGGAGGAGCCGGGAACCGTCGCGGCCGCCGCCGCATTCGGGGTGCCGGTGATCGGATTCGGTGCGGACGAACTGGCCCGGGTCGACGTCCCCCATCCGGGTCACCGCGCGGCGGTCGCGATCGGCACGCCCAGTGTCGCCGAAGCGGCCGCGCTTCTCGCGTGGCGCCGCTGGGGAGGGCGCGGGCGGCTGATCGTGCCCAAGACGGTCGTCGGCACGATCACGGTCGCTGTCGCCGAGCGAGTGTGAACACGGGCCCGGCCGTTGCGGCCCCGCGAGCAGGCTCCGACGACGCTCGGCCGAATCCCAAAAGGTGCGGATTCGGCCGAGTGGTCGCGAAAGCTGTTGTCCGGAAGTGCGTTACACGCAGGCACCGCCGAGGGCCGCCGTCGTGACGATGGTGTATCCGGCGACCGGTGACAGTTCCGGCAGGCCGTCGTAGTACACCGCGCTGACGACGTGCTCGCCCGGCCGGTCGGGCACCCAGCCGATGCTGGCGACCCCGTTGACCACCGGCGCGGTGCCGACGATATTGCCGCTGATCCCGGAAAGGTGACTGAAGAAGTCGACGTTGCCGTGGGTGACGGGGCTGCCGTCGGGGTTGCGCACCGTCGCCACCGCGTTCTGGGCGCAGCCCACCAGCGCGCCGCTGACCGGGCTCAGCGCCGACCCGGACATCGATACCGAGATCGTGGGCGCCACCGTCGCACCGGCCGGGGCCGCTCCCACGACCGGAAGCAGCGCGCCCATCAGCGCACCGGCGGCCAGGACCAACCCGGCACGCGTACGTGCGCGCCACGCCCGCCCGGAAGACAGCGCCGGGCCCGGGAAAACCTGGGAGGAACCACGCGAAACACGGAATCCGCTCATCGTGCCTGCCTCTCGCTGTGCCGTCCCGGGCCGACGGCCCGGCGTCGATCCGTCGGAGGGTACCTGAGATCCAGCTCACATCGGATTCGCCACGCGGAGCTGCCCCGACATTGCGGTACGCGGAGCGGACGCGAGTTACGGCGCGACCGAGGTCCAATCGGCGAAGCCGGTGGGGTCGTGACGGCCGAGGCTGCCGTGTTCGAACAGTCCCCAGCCCTCGGCGTCGCCGCACCGTGCCTGTCCGACGTGGTCGATCACACCCCACGGAATGCGCCCGGCCACCGCCGGATCCGTCAGGTCGTAGCTGCTGCTCGACGACCAGTCGCGGCCCTTCCACTGGCCGTGCAGCCAATCCGGATCGCCGCCGTAGCCACAGCCGATATGCAGCGGAATGCAGGTGTGGGCGCGGACCTCCACGGTGAGCGGCGAGCCGTCGCCGGCGGTCATATCGAGCCGCGCGGACACCGGAATGCGTGTGCCGGAACGGTATTCGATGTGCACGCGGGGCCAGCCGAGCTGTTCGACCCGCCCGTCCGGCCACACCCGCACGGCGTCGTTGAGGGTGCGGAAGCCGTCCGGATTCTCCTGCACGATCACCACGATCGCGAAGTCGTCGAAGCGCAGCGGAACATACAGCCACCAGAATCCGGCCGCCGGTTCGCTCGCATCGCGCCCGGGTGGTTCGGTCTCACCGACCGGCCGGATACCCCAGGACCGGTCGCGGGTCCCCATCCAGACGTCGGGGTCCACGGCGATGTCGTCGCCGTCGACCTGCAAGGTCCCCGACCAGGAGCCGACCTGGGCGAACCGGGAGGCGTCGATGATCGGCCGGCTGCCGGTGTGGATGAGATGCGGCTGCTCCTGGACGGCGGGGAACGAACCGTCCCAGGTCAAGTCGAAGGACAGGTCCTCGTGCTCGCAGATCACCCGGACGCGCCGCAGCGGTTCGATCACCTCGATGCGATAGCCGCCGACGCTCATGTTCAGGTTCCGCGGCGGCAGCGCGTCCGAGAACCGGACCGTCCGCAGGACATCGCCACGGCGCACCGCGGCATACGCGTCGATCACGCCGAGATTCGGATAGACGCCGAAGCCGGTAACCAGCATCGTGCCGCTGCTGCGGTCGTGAGCGTTGAAGTAGCTGCGGTCGTAGAAGTTACGGTCGGTGGTGGCCGCGCGCGCCAGCGACAGCGGTGTCTGGTGCACCGGATATTCGTCCAGCGGAACCGGCGCCTGCTGAGCCGGATGTCCGTCGATGCCTGTCATCGGTCTCCTCGATCCCACTGGTAGGTGCCGTCGAGCAGGGCCTCGAGGGCCGCTCGGTGCATCACGTAATCGTCCCGGTCGTCGGTGTCGGTGTCCTCGCCGAAGTGGATCATCCGCCGTTTGATGCGCGCCATCACGATGCCGTGCCGCAGCGCGGCGTAGACCAGGTACCACTCCAAATCCCGCAGACGGTGGCCGGTGAGCTCCTCGTAGCGCGCGACCACGTCGTCGCGGCGCAGATAGTCGGGCAGTCCGGGCTGGTCGAAGCGGGTGGCGATGTCCTGGAAGAAGCGATGGATGAAGATCAGCCACGCCACGTCGAGTTCTCGCGGGCCGAGCGTGGCCATCTCCCAGTCCAGGACCGCGGCCGGGTCGAATTCGTCGAAGATGATGTTGCCCGGCCGGGCGTCGCCCCAGTTCAGTACGTCGGGCCCCGGATCGGCGGGCCAGTGCTGTTCGAGCCAGTCGAAACCGCGCTCCAGCAACGGGATTCGATAGCCGTCGTCGGCGAGCGCCCACCGGTACCAGTGGCGCTGGGCGTCGAAATGCCGGCGCAGCGACGAGCCCGCGCCGGCCAAGGCGGGGAATGTCGCGGCCGGGTCGGCGATGGCGTGGACCCTCGCGATGATGTCGACCGTGGCGTGGGTGATCCGCATCCGCTGCTGTGGCGTGGCGTCGAAGACCCAGCCGACGAACACGTACGGCGGATTGTCCTCCGGAATCCGCCCGTTGATCCGCTCCATCACGAAAAACGGTGTGCCGAGCACGGATTCGTCCGGCTCGAACCAGCACAGTCGCGGCACCGGCACATCGCTGTGCGCGCCGACGCCGGCCATCACCGCGTACTGGGTGTCGAGGTCGTAGGTCTCGAAGACCGGGAACGAGCCCTCCTCGGGTGGCATCCGTGCGACGTAGGAGCCGGTCTCCGTGCGGCCGTCGCGCTCCCAGCTAGCCTCGAACATCACCGAGGAGCTGGACATGCCGCCCGCCTGCGGCCGCGACAGCCCCGTGACCACCGGCGCGGTGGTGCCGGTGAGCTTGCCGGCCAGCCACCGGGTGAGTCGCTCGGCGAGGTCGTCGAGATCGCGAGCGCTGGTGGTCAGCTGCCGCCGCTGCCCGGGGTCGGTATCGGATTCGCCCGACATTGCGGACCTCCTGACGGGATGAAAATGTCTGTGCGCCAACTCTTTACGCACCGGCACGGCAATATCCGGCCCGGTGCGGGCGGCGTGTGGATGAAATGTAACGCGTTCTAATGCGCGGTGGCGCGAAATCGGCGGCGAATTTTTCGCCGTTCCGCTGACCGGGACCCGGTTTGCCCACAGTGCGCGCGAACGGTGCGGGGACCACCAACCCTGACCTTAGTGCTGCCACGTACGCCGCGCGGAGTACCGCCGAATCGGGGTCCGGCCCTGAGGACTTTCGCCGCAGGCCCTCGTAACGTCGGACACCGATCCGCGCACCCCGGTCGCTTCGGCGCCGGCGGCACTGCCTGTGCGCCGGAGCATCCGGGGAGAGGAGTGGGTAGTGAGTGTCATGGTGGCGCAGGCCGAACCGCCGCAGCTGGAGCACGAATCCGAGACGGCGGCGGGCTGGAAACCGCTCACCCGGCAGGCCTTTCGGTTCACGTTCCTGTACTTCGGGTTGTTCTGCCTGATCTATCCGCAGATCGTCTTCGCCTTCACCGGCTGGTTCGGCCGCTGGCTCGACGCCGACGCGGTGCTGTGGCAACCACGCTTGCTGCGCCCGGTGCTCGAGTGGGTGGGGCGCACGGTCTTCGGAGTGCATCCGGTGCTGAGTCCCAACGGCAGCGGTGATCAGACGATTCTGTGGGTGCTGGTGTTCTGCATCCTGGTCGTCGCCCTCGCGGGCACGTTGATCTGGACGCTGCTGGACCGCCGTCGCACCGATTACCGGCGCCTGGCCGGCTGGTTCCTGCTGTTCCTCCGGTTGTGTGTGGCCGGTCAGATGCTCAACTACGGGTTCGCCAAGGTCATCCCCACCCAGATGCCCGAACCGATGCTGTCGACGTTGCTCGAGCCGTACGGCAATCTGACCCCGATGGGGGTGCTGTGGAATCAGGTCGGGATGAGCCCGGCCTACGAGATCCTGCTCGGTTCCGCGGAATTGCTGGCCGGGATATTGCTGTTCGTTCCGCGCACGGCGACGGTGGGCGCGATGCTGACGCTGGTGAGCATGGCGCAGGTCTTCGTGCTCAACATGACCTTCGACGTGCCGGTCAAGATCCTGTCCGGACATCTGATGCTGATGTCGATGGTGTTGCTCGCGCCGCAGGCGCGGCGGCTACTGAATGTGCTGGTACTCGATCGCCCGGTCGCGAGCTCCACGGCGCCGTACCCGTTCCGCACCCGCCGGGCACGATGGATCGCGGCGCTGGTGCAGGTCGGCATCGGGGTCTGGGTGGCGGTGGCCCTGACCCACGTGAGCCTGCAGTTGTGGGACGAGGGTCCGGGCCGGACGAAACCGCCGCTGTACGGCATCTGGCAGGTCGACGAATTCAGTCGCGACGGGCAGCCGGTTCCGCCGCTGCTCACGGACCCGGACCGGTGGCAGCGCGCGGTATTCGACCTCGCCGGCGTCATGCAGTATCAGCGGATGGACGGGACGCTGGTGCCCATGCAGGTGCGGGTCGACACCGGCGCCCATCGCCTGGACCTGCATGCCGTGCCCGCCACCGCGGGGCACTCCGTGACCGCCGGCGGCTTCGCGTACGACCAGCAGGGCCCGGACCGGCTGCGTTTCACCGGAGAACTGGACGGACATCCGGTGACGGTGACCTTCCGGCGTCAGGACCCGGACGCCTTCCCACAGCGCAGCCGCGGCTTCCACTGGATCCAGGACGCGCCCGGGGAGTGAGGTCAGCCGGCCGCGGCGCCGATCTGGTTGGCCCAGTGCGGATTCGGGGCGTAGAACTCCCCGGTGCCGGGGGCGAAGGCGGCCGCCGCCCCGGCGCATCCCCACAGCCGGGCCACCAGCCACGCGGTCGGATAGCCGAGATAGCCGTATACGCCGTCGGTACACGGCGACGAGGCCCGGGCGCAGTCCGGTTGCCCTTGGACATCGTTGTGATTGGGGCCGACCAACGTGCCCCACACCTTCGTCACCGATCCCGGGGTGGCCTCGTAGTAGTCCTGGTTGGACTGCAGGCCCGGAAGTGCCCACAGCTTCTGCGAGGGGGAGATCAGCGCGTCGTCGGAGCCGTTGACGAAGAACACCGAACCGCCGCCGAGGCGGCGAGTGTCGGTGCAGCTCAATCTGTTCGAGCAGAACGACTGGGCGGGCAACTCGATCGGCACGGCGGTGCGAATCAGCCCGCCGGAATCGATCATCGCGTTGAGCACCCCGGTGGCACCTTGGGAATGACCGACGGCGCCGATCGCCGAGGTATCGAGCCGATCGTGGAACACGCTCGCCGGATCGGCGGCCCGCTCGACGAGGTATCGCGCCGCCCCGGCAATATCGACGCCCGTGCCGGTACTGCGATTCTCGGTCGCGATCACCACGAACCCCCACGAGGCCAGATGCCGCAGCAGATGGGCGTACTGGCGAGGTTGGGCGGCCGTGCCGTTACCCCAGGTGATGATCGGATGACGGGGGCCACGCGCGGCCACATCGGTCGGATACCAGATGTCGTAGGCGGCGCCGGTGCTGTCGCAGCAGCCGAATTCGTAGTGCTCGGTGACCTGCCACGGGCCGGGTTCCAGGTAGCGGGCCTCGGTCGGGCCGCTCGCGCGGTAGGGGTCGGCCGCGTACGCGGTGGCGGCCACCGCGGCGGCGACCGCGACCGTCACCAGCACCGTCAGAACCTGCAGCACGGCTCGTCGCATGTTCGCAGCATAGAACCGTGCCGAACACACCGTGACGGAACGACGGCCGGTGGGAATGAGTGTGCGTGGCAGCGGGTTGTGCCGTGGCATGGGTGTAGAACTCTCCGACGACCTGAAGAAGATCCTCGACGACACAAAGGTTTTCGCCACGCTCGCGACGATCGGCCGCGACGGGCAGCCGCACCTGACCGTCACCTGGCTGCTGCGGGAGGGGGAGGAGTTGGTGTACTCCACCACCGTGTCGCGTCAGCAGTACAAGAACGTGGTGCGCGACCCGCGGGTGACGATCATGATCAACCCGCCGGACAATCCGTACGTCTACGCCGAGATCCGCGGCACCGCCACCGTCGTCCCCGATCCGGAGAAGGCTCTGCCCGATCGGCTGTCGGTGAAATACACCGGCCTGCCCTATATCGAATTCAATCCCGCCTCCGTCGACGACGCCGAGCGAGTGGTCGTGCGGGTGACCCCGGAACGGATCAACGGCCGGCTCTGATGCGACCGAATTCACCTCGTGTGATTTTGTGAGATGAGTCTCGACTGTGATACGGCGAGCGTTGCAGAGCCGGTGTAACCCCTGCAGGATGGCGGGAGCGGCAGCTTCCGTCGCGCCAACTTCGCAGGTAGAGGGAGTTTCTCTTGGCTTCGTCAGGTCGCAGACAGAGTAGACGCACAACGCGCCGGTCCGGGATGCGCGCGGCAGCCGCGGGTGCCGCCGCACTGGCGTTGCTCACCGGCACGGGTGCCGGTGTCGCCGCCGCCCGTCCGGTCGGCGCGTTCGACGTCGGCGGGGCGATCGAGAAGGAATACGACCGCGCCGGCGGCGGCGCCTTCTTCGGCAACCCGACCGGGCCGGAATCCGACGCCAACGGCGGCAAATTCCAGGTCTTCGACCGCGGCTGCTCGATCTACTGGTCCGTGGGTACCGACGCCCATGCGATCTGCGGCCTGATCCGTGACAAATGGGGTTCGATGGGCTGGGAGAACAGCGCCCTCGGCTTCCCGCTCACCGACGAGGCCCAGGCCGGTAAGGACGGCAAGGCCCGCTTCAACCAATTCCCCGGCGGCGTGATCTTCTGGTCGGCGAGTACCGGCGCGCACCCGGTCTGGGGTTCGATCCTCGGCATCTGGAACGGCAACAACGCCGACCGCGGCCGTTACGGCCTGCCCACCAGCGACGAATACGACTACAACGGCGGCAAGGCCCAGGATTTCCAGGGCGGCCGGATCACCTGGAAGCCCTGATCTTCCGGGCCCGCGGCGTCGCGACGGGTGATTGCGGAGTTCACCCGGCCACGCCGTAGGCTGAAACCTTGTGCCGAATACGACAGACGACCAGCAATCCGGTGACCCGAACTATGTCGTCGGGCTCGATCTGGCCGGCCGCCGCGTCGTCGTCGTGGGTGGCGGCTCGGTAGCCCAGCGCCGGCTCGGACTGCTCATCGCGAGCGGAGCCGATATCGAGGTGATCAGCCGGACGGTCACTCCCGCGGTGGAGGCGATGGCCACCTCCGGTCAATTGCGCATCTCCCAGCGGGCCTACGCCGACGGTGATCTCGCCGGCGCCTGGTACGCGATCGCCTGCACCGACGAGCCCGAGACCAATGCCGCCGTGGTCGAGGAGGCCACCCGCCGCCGCATCTTCTGCGTGCGCGCCGACAATGCCCGGCTCGGCACCGCGGTGACTCCGGCCAGCGCCCGTTACGACGGGCTGACGCTCGCGGTGCTGGCCAGTGGACGGCACCGTCGTTCGGCCGCGGTGCGGACCGCGCTGCTGGAAGCCCTGCAATCGGGCGTGGTCATCGACGACTCCGAGCCCGTGGCGCCGGGTGTCGCGCTGGTCGGCGGCGGGCCGGGCGACCCCGATCTGATCACCGTGCGTGGCCGCCGGCTGCTGGCCCGCGCCGATCTGGTCGTCGCCGACCGGCTGGCGCCGCCGGAACTGCTGGCCGAACTCGGACCGCATGTGGAGGTCGTCGACGCGGCGAAGATCCCGTACGGCCGGGCGATGGCGCAGGAGGCGATCAACACCGCCCTCGTCGAGGGCGCCAAGGCCGGCAAATTCGTGGTCCGGCTCAAGGGCGGCGACCCGTACGTATTCGGCCGCGGCTACGAGGAACTCGAGGCGTGCGTGGACGCCGGGGTCCCGGTGACCGTGGTTCCCGGTGTCACCTCCGCGATCTCGGTGCCGGCGCTGGCCGGCATTCCGGTGACCCACCGCGGTGTCACCCACGAATTCGTGGTGGTGAGTGGGCACATTCCGCCCGATCACCCGGATTCGCTGGTGGACTGGCCGGCCCTGGCCCGGTTGCGTGGCACCCTCGTGCTGCTGATGGGGGTGGAACGCATCGAGAAGTTCGCCGCCGCACTCGTCGACGGTGGCCGCGCCGCCGATACGCCCGTCACCGTCGTGCAGGAGGGCAGCCTGCGCACGCAGCGGATCGTGCGCGCGGATCTGTCCACGGTCGCCGAACGCGTCCGCGCCGAGGGCATCCGGCCGCCGGCGATCATCGTCGTCGGCCCGACCGCGGGCTTCACCGCGGGCGCGCCGGATGCCGTCGAGCAGGCCGGTTAGGCCCGCGGTGCGTGCCCGGGACAGGGGCACAGCCCGCTCGAGCGACCCGCGGAAAGCGCGAGTACGCGTTGGGCTGGCCGGTGCCGATATCCGTTACAGTGAGTCACTGTGCTCGATAACCCCGCTGCGACGATGCAATATCCGGTGACGAAGCGGGCCTTCGGGCTGCCGATCCTGGTCCTGTCCGGCCTGCAGTTGATGGTCGTGCTGGACGGCACGGTCGTGATCCTGGCGCTGCCGGCCCTGCAACGCCATCTGGGCCTGACCAGTTCGGGCAGTGCGTGGACGGTGACCGCCTACGGCCTCACCTACGGCGGGCTGATGCTGCTCGGTGGGCGCCTCGGCGACTCGTTCGGTCGCAAAAAGATGCTGCTGCTCGGTGTTTCGTTCTTCACCCTCGCCTCACTGCTGTGTGGGCTGGCGCAGAACGAGGCCATGTTGATCGGCGCGCGGGCCCTGCAGGGCACCGGCGCCGCGATCGCCGCACCCGTGGCGATGGCGCTGGTGGTCAGTACCTTCGCGCCCGGACCGCCGCGCAATCAGGCGATCGCCATCTTCGGGTCGATGATGGGCGTGGGTTCGGTCGGCGGTCTCGTCGTCGGTGGCGCCCTCGCCGAATGGAATTGGCGGCTGATCTTCCTGATCAACGTGCCGATCGGACTGTTGATCATCCTGGGCGCGGCGTTCCAGCTGCACGATTCGGCCCACCATCGACTGCCCCTGGACGTGCGCGGTGCCTTCCTCGGCACCCTGGGCTGCGTCGGTGTGGTGTTCGGCGCGACCGAGGGCCCCGATCTCGGCTGGACCAGCCCGTACGTCATCGGCGCGCTGATCGCCGGATTGCTGCTGCTGGTGGCGTTCGTGCTGGCCGAACGGTCCGCCGTCAATCCGCTGCTGCCGCTCACCCTCTTCCGTGATCGTGACCGCTCGATCACGTTCATCGCCCTGCTGCTGGGCTCCGGCGTCCTCGGCGCGATGACCTATTTCGTCGCGCAGTTCCTGCAGAACGTCGTCGGCTACAGCCCGCTCGTCGCGGGTCTGGCCTCGATCCCGTTCACGATCGGCGCCGGCATCGGCACCGGCGTGGCGTCCAAGGCCGCGTTGATGATCCGGCCGCGGTGGCTGCTCGCCGGTGCGGCGACGGTGCTGGCCGGGGCCCTGTTCTTCGGATCCACCCTGGATCGCTACGTCGAATATCTGCCGACGCTGCTGGTGCTGCTGGCGGTGGTCGGTATGGCGATCGGTTTCGTGATCGTGGTCGGGCCGCTGTGCCTGCTGGTGGGCGTACCGGTGAACGAGGTCGGCCCGCTGTCGGCGATCGGCCAGATGATCCTCACCCTCGGCACCCCGTTCGCGGTCGGCCTGCTGACGCCGCTGGCGGCCTCGCGCACGCTCTCACTCGGCGGCCGGACCGATCGGACCTCGAATCTGACGCCCACCGAGGTGGCGGCGCTGTCCAGCGGTTACACCTTCGTGTTGCTCATCTGCGCGATCGGTGCCGTGATCATCGGGCTGCTGGTGCTGACTCTGCGCTACACGCCGCAGCAACTCGCCCAAGCCCAGCACGCGCAGGAGGAAGCGCAGCAGGTGTAGCCGTCTCGGCGGCGGCGCGCGCGTCTCAGCGGCGATCGAACAGTTCCAGTACTTCGGTTCTGCCGAAGACGGTCGCCGATTCCCGAGCCGACGGTGTGCCCGCGTCCGGATCGGCTCCGGCCGCCAGCAGGGCCTTCAGGATGTCGTCCTCGCCTTTGAACACCGCTCCCGCGGCCGGGGTCTGGCCGCGGTCGTTGGCGCGATCGGGGTCCGCGCCGCGTTCGAGCAGTGCTGTCACGGCCGCCTGCTGCCCGTGGTAGGCGGCCAGCATCAGCAAGGTGTCGCCCTTGTCGTTGCACAGATTCACCGGGACGCCCGCGTCGATATACGCCGCGAGCGTCGCGGCTTCGCCCGTGCGGGCCAGCTCGAAGAGCTTGGTCGCCAGTTCGACCAGGTCGGGATCCACGCCATAGGTAGCCACGGGCCATTACTACCACGGCGGGGCGACGGTCCGGCGAAGCGGCGACCTGCCTTTCGATCGGCTCGGCGCGCGGTGCGCGATCAGTTGTAGGAGCGCGCGACCCCGTCGAGAAGGTGTTCCAGGGTGTCGTAGGTCGGAGTGTCGACGACGTCGACCACATCCGGGGCGACCGGAATGTGGTGTTCAGCGGTGACGGCGCTGAACTGGGAGGGATCGGCGGTACGGAAGCCGTGCTCGGCGGCCAGGCGCTGCAGTTCGGGATCGGTGCTCAGCAGCTGTCCGACCCGGTCGCCGGTGGCGGTCAGTGGGACCAGCGTGTGCCGGGACAGGACCGTCGGAGACGGGTACAGCATCACCGCGTCGGCGGGCAGCTTGCCGGCGACGGCGGCCTCCACGAATTGCGATTCGTAGCCCCACACCATGGGCGTGGGACCCATTCCCGCAGTGAGGTATTCGCCGAACGGACCCGCGCTGGAATTCTCGGTGTACCCCTGTTTGGTGAACAGCCGCGACACCTTCGACAGCACGAAATTCTCGGCGGCCGGACCCTGCACGATCGCGTCGTCGTTGGCGACGTAGGCGGCCACCGCCAGATACATCGCCGCCGAATTGGAGGTCCGCGGATCGGTGGTCGAGATCAACACGTTCTTGCGCACCGGATAGGAGGTGTTGGCCTCCAGCTGATCCCACTGGGTGCCCTGCTGCGTGAGATCGAGATACCGCCGCATATCGAAGGCGGGCACAGTCCCCGGACGGGCGATTCCCGCGCGGGCGAGCAGGTCCACGATCGGCCGGAAACTGGCGACCACCATCGGCGAGGAGAACGGCGTGTATTTCGCGGTGATCCCGCGTTCGCGCTGAATTCGTTCGGCGGCCAGGCTGCTCGACGGAAAGGCGAAGTCGTCACCGTCCAGCTTCACCGACGTCGCGATCTGCCGCGATCCGGCCGGGTCCACCTCCAGCCGAATTCCCTTGTGCGCCAGTGCGTCCACCACGCGGGGATCGGTGAAGAAGCCCATCTTCTCCGACCCGACCACGCCGTGCGCGGTGATCAGCGCGGGAGCCGGGGCGGGGGAGCCGCTGTCGCCGCCGCGAAAGCCGAAGGCCACAACGAGCGCGACGACTACGACGACCACCGCGGCGGCTACGGCCAGGACCCGTGGCTCTCGCAATGCGGTTACCAGGCCCGCTGTGGCCGCTCCCCTGGAGGCCGGGCTCGTCGCGGCCGCGCGCTCCGGTTCCGGTTCTGCTGCAGCGTCACTCGCGGACGGTGTGGCGGCCACGATCTCAGGTTTCGTCGGTTCGACGGGGGAGTGGCCGGGTGCGAGCGCAGCCTCAGCGGCTGCGGCGGGAAGCGAATCGCGTTGGCCTGTACTGCCTTCGATGACGTCGGCGTCTGGCAGGTCGGCGTCTGCGTCTCCGCTGTCGGCGGATGCGGGGCGATCGGTACCCGGCGCGGGCTGCTGGGAGCCGGTCGCGTCGGCGGGCCAGGACTCGGCGCAGGATTCGGCGGCGGGGTCGCCGCTGTGTGCGATGTCGCCGGGGCGTGGCGAATCTGCCTCGCCGGGTGCGGGTTCCGAGGCACCGGCGTCTTCCGCGACGGTTTCGGTCGCCGATTCCGCGACGGCGCTCGGGACGTGATCGACGGGCGCGGGCATGTCATCGGCAGACGCGGCGTCGGCGGGCGCGGAGGTCGCATCGGCGGGCGCGGGCACGTCATCGGCGGGCGCAGGCGCGGCGTCGGTAGGCGCAGGCGCGGCGTCGGTAGGCGCAGGCGCGGTGTCGGTAGGCGCGACTTCGGTGGGCGCGGCGTCGGTGGCGTCCTCCTCGATCGAGGGCGCCGACACCCGCTCCGGAACAACCGGCGCATCCGCGTAGTCGAGTTCGTGCGAACGGTCGTCGGCCTTGGGCTGCGGTGGGGTGTGCTGCAATTCGCGGCGCACGATGCGTTCCACCAGAATCGGCACGAAATCGCGGACGGCGTGGCCGTCGAAGCGACGGCGCACCTGGCCGACCATTTCCTCTACCAATTCCGGGGAATGGCTGCTGCCGTAATGGCCGACCAGCCGATCGGTCAACTGACGCAGTGCCTTTTCTTCACGGTCGGTGGCGTCACCCACGCCGAACTCCTCGCCCAATCGCATCCCAACGGCAGCGGTCGGCCGGCCGCGCCGGAAATTACGATAGCGAGCCGGAATGCCCGTTCCGTGCCACCGTGTTTCGGCCCGATGACGATGAAATGCGCTGGTGGAGGGGTATTTTCCGGCGATTGTTCCCGTGGCTGGGCAGGCGCTATTCGGCTCGAATTACGTCGGCGGTCACCGAGAATTCACTCACGTGAGGACCAGCAGTTCGCTCGACGACGCGATTTCCACACGCAGCCCGGCCTTTTCGGCGATCCGCGCCAGTGCGCGGATATCGCCGGGCTCGGCGCGAGTCGACACCAGGGCCCGTGCCAGCAGCCCCTTGTGATGCTTGTTGAAATGGCTCACCACCGTGCGGCTGCCGTCCGGGCGTTCGGTCAGTACGGTCGCGGTCACCGCGCCGGGCAGTCGCCCCAATTGCTGATAGGTCCCCGAACGCAGATCGACGACCAGCTGACCGGCCGTCGCCTCCCGCAATGCCGGGGCCAGCACCGGTTTCCACAACGACGCCAGCGTCGGCAGGCCCGGCAGTTTCGAACCGCCCGACAGCCGATACCCCGGAATCGCATCCCCCGCGCGCACGATCCCGAACAGCGCCGAGCCGATCGCCAGCCGCGCCCCGGCGCGAGCGCGCTGCGTCTTGGTCAGCGAACCGGCGTCGAGCGCGTCGTAGAGCACGCCGGTGTAGCGCCGCAGCGCCGGTGCGGTCGCGGCGGTCCGCAGCGTCGCGTTGCGGGCGAGCGCGGTCTGCAAACCTTCCGCGCCCGCGCCGGTCGCCTTTCCCAGCCCCAATGCCACCCGTGCCGCCTCCGGGTTCGCGGACAATTCGATCAGCTCGGTGATCAGCTTGTCCCGCACCGCGGTGAGCTGCGGTAACCATAGGGAATCCAGATCGAGCGG
The DNA here is from genome assembly GCF_001665695.1 of Nocardia sp. 852002-51101_SCH5132738. Lineage (NCBI taxonomy): Bacteria > Bacillati > Actinomycetota > Actinomycetes > Mycobacteriales > Nocardiaceae > Nocardia > Nocardia sp. 852002-51101_SCH5132738. The sequence continues at coordinate 195,826 of NZ_LZML01000217.1, forward strand.
ACCGAGATTTCCGCCGTCGGACTTGGTTTCGGAAGGAGGCAGAATCACCAGCACGAGCCGATACGGTAATGCCCTGCAGGCATCCACGCAGCAGCGGCTAGTCTGTGCATCCGTGATCACCCGTCTCTCGCACCTGTTCCTGCGCACCCTGCGCGACGATCCCGCCGACGCCGAGGTGCCCAGTCACAAACTTCTGGTCCGCGCCGGATATGTGCGCCGGATCGCGCCGGGCGTCTATTCGTGGTTGCCGCTGGGTTTGAAGGTGCTGCGCAAGATCGAGGACGTGGTGCGCCAGGAGATGGACGCGATCGGCGGCCAGGAGATTTCGCTGCCCGCGCTGCTGCCGCGCGAGCCGTACGAAACCACCAACCGCTGGACCGAATACGGCGACAGCCTTTTCCGCCTGCAGGACCGTAAGGGAGCCGACATGCTGCTCGGACCCACCCACGAGGAATTGTTCGCCCTGACGGTCAAGGGTGAATACAACTCCTACAAGGATCTGCCGGTCACGCTCTACCAGATTCAGACCAAATACCGCGACGAGGAACGGCCGCGCGCCGGAATTCTGCGCGGACGCGAATTCGTCATGAAGGACTCGTACTCCTTCGATCTGGACGAGGACGGCCTGAAGGCCAGCTATGCCGCACACCGCCAGGCATATCAGCGGATGTTCGCCCGGCTCGGGATCGAATACGTGATCGTCGCCGCCACCTCCGGCGCGATGGGCGGCAGCGCCTCGGAAGAATTCCTGGCCAGCAGCCCGATCGGCGAGGACACCTACGTGACCTGCCGCGAATCGGGATACGCGGCCAATGTGGAGGCCGTGGTGACGCCCGCGCCGCCGGAGATCCCGATCGAGGGGCAGCCGGCCGCCGTCGTGCACGACACGCCGGGCACGCCGACCATCGCGTCCCTGGTCGACTGGGCCAACGACGCCGGTATCGCCGAACGGTACGGCCGCCCGGTGACCGCCGCCGACACGCTCAAGAACGTCATGGTGAAGCTGCGCCACCCCGACGGCAAATCCGAGATCGTCGGCATCGGCGTGCCCGGCGACCGCGAGGTCGACGCCAAGCGGCTGGGCGCGAGCCTCGAACCGGCCGAGGTGGAGTTGCTCACCGACGAGGACTTCGCTGCCAATCCGTTCCTGGTGAAGGGATACATCGGCCCGAAGGCGCTGCTGGACAACGGTGTTCGCTATCTCGTCGACCCACGCGTGGTGACCGGCACGTCGTGGATCACCGGCGCCGACGCCTCCGGCAAACATGTCGTGGGACTCGTCGCGGGCCGCGATTTCACCCCCGACGGCACGATCGAGGCCGCCGAGGTGCGCGACGGCGACCCCTCGCCCGACGGCCGCGGTGTGCTGCACTCGGCGCGCGGTATCGAGATCGCGCACATCTTCCAGCTCGGCTACAAGTACACCGACGCCTTCGAGGTGGATGTGCTCGGTGAGAACGGCAAACCGGTCCGGCTCGTCCAGGGTTCCTACGGGGTCGGCGTCTCCCGGATGGTCGCGGTGATCGCGGAGCAGATGCACGACGAGAAGGGGCTGCGCTGGCCGGCCGAGGTCGCCCCCTTCGATGTGCACGTCGTCATCGCCAACAAGGACGAGGCGGCCCGCACCGGAGCCGAGGAGGTCGTCGCCGGTCTGGACGCCCAGGGCGTGGACGTCCTGTTCGACGACCGCACCGCCTCACCCGGCGTCAAGTTCAAGGATGCCGAATTGCTCGGCATGCCTTGGGTTCTCGTCATCGGCCGGGGCTGGGCCGACGGCAAGGTGGAGCTGCGTAACCGCTTCACCGGCGAATCCGAGGACATCCCGGCGGACGCGGCCGTCGATACCGTGCTCGCGAAGATTCGCGGCTGATCGTCCGAGTGCACCCGGTCGCTGCGACCGGGTGCATCCGGCCGGCGACCCGCGCTACGGCAACGGAAGGCAGGACCTACCGGTGTTCAGGCCGCTGCTCGGGCTCAGGGCTGGCCCGGGAACGGTGTGGTCGCGGGATTCACGCCCAGAATCGACTGCCAGGTGGCCAGGCGGACGGCGCATTCGGTAAGGGCCTCGATGCCGATGCGGCGGCGATCCGGGGTGGTGGAGTGTTCCACGACCGCGCGCCAGGCCACCGCCGCGTCGGTCTCCACGGTGACGGCGAGTTTGGCCGCCGGGATGGGATCGTCGACCGGAAACGGCGGGGTGTAGGCGGCGGCGGGCGCCGGAACACTCGCACCGGCCGCCTTCAGTGCGTCGACGGTGGCGTCGCGGCGGGCACGGTGGGCCGCGGTGAACTCGGCGACGACCTTCGCGCGCTCCGGGGACGCGTAGGCCGCGATGAGGCCGTAGGCGTAGACCGCGGTGTATTCGGCGTTCAGCGCGTCGAGCAGCGCCTGCTG